>NZ_DAISHJ010000067.1:0-26007 GCF_036822615.1 Aggregatilinea sp.
GGTCTCGCTCTAGTGTCCTGCCTCATCCCTTAAAAACCTACCCCTAAAAACCCCCAGCCCCTCTCCAATCAAGTTGGAGAGGGGAGACAAGCAGCGCCCAATGGGGTTTTGTAGGGGCGGGTTTATAACCCGCCCTGGTTTTAGCCGGATCTAGAAGCTAAAGAGCATCAGACCCGCCCCTATGCGATGTCGTATTTCGCGTCGTGATTTGCGTCTGGCTAACGGCTACACGTTACCTGCTGCCGGTCACCACTCCAGCACGCCTTCGATCAGCGGGCAGGCCTGCCCGCTGACGCGCACCATCTCCACGTTGCCGGGCACGCCGTCGATCTCGATGCCGAGGCGGCTGGGACGGTTGATCTCCAGCCCCTGCTCGGCCACCAGATGCGTCGTCGGCGGGGCAGCGGCGACGATGCCGTGCTCGATCAAATAGGCACCCAGGCCGCCTGTTGCCGATCCGGTCGCGGGATCTTCCCCAACGCCCAGCGCCGGGGCGAACATGCGGGTATGCACGTCTACGCCCGGCTGCGTCGTTTCGAGCGTGAGGACCATCACCGAGTCGTGGCAGTGCGTCTCGGGATCGAGTTCCGCAAAGACCGCGCCCAACGCCGCCGCGTCGATGCGATCCGCGCCGAGCGACTGGACGTCGGTCAGGGAGCGAACCGGGACGAACAACTGCCAGACGCCGCTGGAAACGACGCGCACCGGCCAGCCCGTGTCGAGGATGGCGGCGGGCGACAGGCCCAACGCGCGCGCCAGCCGTTCGATCTGCGCGTCACTGGCGGTCGCGCCGAAGACCGGACGCTGGTGATCCATCACGACCCGCGTTACGCGCCCGTTCTCGACGTACAGCGCCGCCGCGCGCACCCCGACGCCCAACTCCAACCGGGCGGTGGTAACCGGCTCGGTGAGCGGGATGCGGCCCAGGTGCGCCAGCATCCAGTGCGTGCCGACGACCGGATGCCCGGCGAAGGGCAGCTCGCTGGCCGGGGTGAAAATACGCACCTTGAAGTCGGCCTGCGGATCGGTGGGCGGGAAGACGAACGTCGTCTCGGACAGGTTCATTTCGCGCGCGATGCGCTGCATCTGCGCGGTGTCGAGGCCCTCGGCATCAGGGAACACCGCGAGAGGATTGCCGCCGAACGCCTGATCGGTGAACACGTCAAGCTGGTAGAACGTATAGCGTGGCATGGCTTGGGCCTTTCGGTGAGTGAGGTGACCTGCGTAGATAACGAAAACCCGCACCGTAAGAAACAGGTGCGGGCTGCGGTTCGAGCTAACAGGAAAGGTTTAGCCCTCGGGGAGCTTCATGCTTTCCCAGTCGCTCTTGCTGACGAACTTCGTCAGCATACGACCGTCCTTGGTCTTGCCACGAAGCCCGTAACGAGTCTGGCCGTTCTTCGTGGTGAATGTGGTCTTCACAACGTCCGATTCCGGAAGCGAGACCTTCTGACGAGTCTTGACGTCGTAGAATTCAACTTGTGCCACGGTTCGAACTCCTTACTAATGCCTAGTGCAAAGAATCTGGTAAGCACCGAACGAACCTTACGATTGATGATTGTACCATGTTTACGCGAGAGATGCACAACTCGTACGGGAAAATCACCCGAAACCGACGCTCTCCGTGCTCTCTGGTGTGCTCTCCGCAGCGTCTGCCGTGGCTTCCAGAATATTCTCGTCTGGGGCCTGTGTAGGTGGCAGCGGCGTGAACGTCGCCGTCGGCGGGCGAGCCGTGGGCGGCGAAGTGCGCGTCGGCTGCTGCGTCCAGGTGGGCACGAGCGTGCGCGTCGAGAGGGCCGTCGCGCTGGGCGCGGAGGTCCAGGTGGGCGGCAAGGTGACCGGCGTCGAGGACGGTCCTTCCGTTGCGGTGGGCCGTGGGGTGTCGCTCGGCGTCGCGGACAGATCGGGGGTCGGCGTACCCTGGGGCGTCAGCAAATGCGGGGGGAAGGTCGGCTGTGGAGAGCCGGTATCGTCGTTCCCACCGAATACAGACAGGATGATCGCCAGCGCAACGACCAGCACGAGCAGCCCGCCCAGGATGAACAGGACGTTGCCGTAACTGATCCGTGGGCGTGGGCGAGCGGGGGCGGGTTGGGCAGGCGGGCGGGCAGCAGTCTGCGCCCCCGCCGGGGTCGTACGCCCGGTCAGCTCGCGGTACGCCTGCTGGCTGGTAGGGTTGTTGGGGTTCAGAGCCAGCGCACGCTCCAGATACGTGATGCGCGCGGCGCGATCGGTCGTGACGCTTGCCAGCCACAGCCAGGCCAGCTCGAGTTTGGGATCGGCGGCAACGACTGCTTTCAAACGCTCGCGCGCTGCGTCTCGCTGGCCTGCGCGGGCCAGGGCAATCGCCTCTTGAAGCTGGGTGTTGAGGTCAGGCATCGTCGTTCCCGTTTCCCAGGGGGCACCATACCAGTGAACTCACATTGTACTCGCGTAGGACGCAATGCTACAAGGGGAGCGCCTCGCGTGGCGACAGTACATTTGTATCATGACACGAGTCTGGCAAAGCGCCCACTCCGCGTTACAATCGGCGTCGCACATCAACGAGTATTTGAGGAGAATCTGCCCGTGGAGAATCAGGGGAAAACGACCTTGGCACAAGAAGATCCGCGCACCACACAGGAAATCTTCGGCGACCTGTTCGGCGGGCTGGCAACGCTCGGCGCGCGGGGCGTGGACGGTCTTGTGATCGCCAAAGCACTGGCCCGTCTGCTGATCCAGCAGGGGATTATCAAGAAGGAAGTCTTCATCGAGACGATGCGTGAAGTCGCCAAAGAGGAACTGGAAGAGTCGGACGAGATCAACAACTTCCTGACCGCGACCTTCACCGAGATTCTGGGCCAGCTTCAAGAGCGTGCGGAACGGACGCGCGGCGAGCAGGGACCGGTGTCGTAACCGTTTCCGCGATGGCTTGTTTGATGCCGCCACTTGAAGTCGATCTCCAGAGCATCGCGGCGAATGCTGCTTTGCGACGGGACGATAACGAGGCGTTTGGCTATTACGTCGATACGGTATGCGAGCGCGGCGACTGGACCGACAACGGGCTGGATGCGCTGGTCGATCGGGTGGCCGCCGAGGTCACTGCCCAGATCGACTGCACGGCCTGCGGGAACTGCTGCCGCGCTCTGACCGTGGGCCTTACGCCGGACGATATCCCGGCGCTCTCCGGCGCGCTGCGCCTGCCCCCCGAAGACGTGATCGCGCAGTACGTTGATCGTGTCGGGGCCCGCGACGAGGAGGAATGGGGCGTCTTCCGCGCCCATCCCTGCGCGCTGCTGACCGGTAAGCGCTGTTCGATTTATGCGGCGCGGCCCCAATCATGCCGCGACTACCCGGCTTTTACACCCGATTTCCGCTACCTGGCCCAGCCGATCATCGCGGGGGCAGGGCTGTGCCCCATCATCTACCACGTGATCGAGCGCCTCAAGATCGAGCTGGGCTGGTAGCCCTCATCACGCCTTTACACTGTACGCAGCACGTCAATTTTTGTAATGTGCCGTTTCTTAAACCCCCTTGAAGGGTTCTAACACTCGCTATGTCCTGATAAACCAGATCCGAACCGGATAAGGAAGTCTTCATGAGTGTACCGACTGCCCGCCCGCCTGTTATCGTCACCGATGGAACCTGCGATCTCCCGAAAGCCCTGACCGAACAATACGCCATACGAATCGTGCCGCTGCGCATCCTGTTTGGCTCAGAGACTTACCTCAGCGGGGTCGAGATGGATCTGGCCCAATTTGCGGACCGGCTGGCGGTTCAGGATGTGCATCCGACCAGCTCGCAGCCGACCGTGCATGACTTTCAGACGGCCTACGAGGAGTTGGGTGCAGACGGCACGCCGATCCTTTCGATCCACCTGAGCGAGCGGCTGAGCGGGACGATCAACGCGGCGCGGCAGGCCGCCCGCAATTTGCCGCATCTGGCGATCACGATCTGGGACAGCCTGACGATTTCCGCCGCGTTGGGGTTGCAGGTGCTGACCGCCGCCCGCGCCGCCAGCCAGGGGTATTCCGTCGAGCAAATCCTGCCACTGCTCAAGGAGACGTACGACAGAGGCAACCTGCTGTTCGGCCTGGACGATCTATCGTTTCTCATGCGCGGCGGGCGAATCGGATCGGTCAAATATCACGTGGCCCACGCGCTCAACATCCGCCCCGTGATTTCGGTGAGCAAGTCCGGCCCGGAGACGGGCACGTATATTTCGGTGGGGCGCGTGCGCAGCCTGGAGAAGGCGATCAACGTGTTCGTCAAGCACATCGCGGACGAGGTCGGCGAGGGGGCGAAACTGCGGGCGATGATCTTCTACGGGATGTCCCCCACGCCGGAACTGGCGGACGTCCTGGCCAGCAGGCTCCAGCAGATGTTTGACTGCGTGTTCCTGAAACAATCACCCAGCACGCCGGTATTGGGCGTGCACGTGGGCACGAAGGCGATCGATATCGGGTACGCGTCGGGCGACTGGACGGTGTAGCCGCGCCGCACGCGGTGTAACACGTGAAGCCGGTTCGCGGGGAAACCTCACCCCCGGCGAAGACAAGCATGTCTCGGCGGGGCCGATAACCGTAGGGGTAGAGCTTGCTCTACCCGTTTTTGACTTAACGGGCGATGCAAGCATCGCCCCTACGAAAAGCGCGCGAGCCCATTTTTCACTTGAAGGGGCAGTTTCATGCGCCCTCAAGGATCGGGCGACGCTGCGCCGGGTGGATATAAAAAATCCCCGCTCATCAGGGCGGGGATTTTTGCTGTTATCGGGTGGAACGGTCCGGCTAGAACTGGCTCATGAACTGCTCGAGCGGGGTCGCCTTGGCCGGGTCGGTGGTGCGGCCCGTGCCGTGCAGGTTCACGTTCAGGTCCGGGGTCTTGAAGCTGCGGCCCGGCAGTTTTTCGGTCTGCTGCGGCTGGAGGAACTGTTCCAGGTCGCTCTGCTTGGCCGGGTCGGTGCTGCGGCCCGAGCCGCGCAGGAAGAGGGTGTCGCCACCTTCAACCTCGATGGCACGGCCCGGCAGTCCGCCGAAGCCACCCAGCCCGGTCACGCCCGAGGGAGCCTGCGGCGCGCCGTCGGAGACGGTCAGCGTGTAGCTGCCAGCGGAGGTGCCTTCATCGATGCCCGCACGGGTGGCGATGATGACGTAGGTGCCGGATTCGGGCAGACGGATCGAGATCTGTGCGTCGTAACCGCTGGCGCCGCCGCCGCTGTCGTCATCTTCCGCGATGATGTTGCCCTCGGCGTCCATGATACCCAGGTAGGCGTCCAGGCCGTCGGTGCTGGTCATGGTGATGGTGACCTGGGTGTTCGCGGTGCCCGCAAACTCGTACAGGTGCACGAAGGTGGCGTTGTCGAGCGCACCCGTGACCGGGGCGTTGGCCATCACTTCGCCCATCGCTTCCACGCCCGCCGGCGTATTCTGGTTGTTGACGGGATCCGGCTCGGACGGCGTATCGGTCTGGCCCATATAGCCCGCGATGAGCACGTAGTTGCCCGTGGTGTTACCGACATCCAGGCCCGCGCGGCTGGCGATGATCATGTAGGTGGCGGTTTCGGGAACGGTCAGGGACAGGGCCGAGTCGTACATGCCGCCGCCCTCGACCTGCGAGCCGCTGTCGTCGTCTTCGACCAGGACATCACCGGCTTCCGTCGCAAAGATCAGGTACGGGTCGAGGTTGCTGCCATCGGCGAACATGCCCAGGATGAATTCCTGGCCCGCTTCAAGCTCCACCGTGTAGACATGGGCGTACGAGTCGGCGGCAATCGCAGCGCTGTAGGTCTCGCCCAGTGTAAGGTCGCCGTAGTACCACACGCCCGCTTCGATCAGTTCAGGCTCGGTGACGGTGGTGGTCGTGGTGTTGGTCACGTTCACGTCCGTCGGGCCGGTCCCGCCCTGAAGCTCCAACTGATACTGGCCCTGGCTCGTGCCGGTGTCCAGATCGTAGCGCGTCGCAATGATGGCGAAGTCACCCGTCGAGGGCAGGCTCATGTCGATCATTGCGTTCGAGTTGCCCGCGCTGTCGTCATCTTCCGCGATCACTTCTTCGCTCGACAGCTCGATCAGGCCCACGTAGGGGTCGAGCACGCCGTCGCCGGTCATCACAATTCGCACGCGGTCGCCCTGCGTGCCGGAGAACTGCCAGATTTCGAAGTAGTTCTTGTTGGTGATCGAGCCGGTGACCACGTCACCGTATGCCATAGTGCCGCCCTGTGCATGCGCTCGGGACAGCGTAGGGGTGAATGCGAGCGCCATCGCCACAATCAGCAGAGCGCCCACGATCCGGGTAAGACGTTGCTTATGCATTGCCACTTCCTCCTGTACCTTTTTGCAGCGCATAGTCATTGGCTGTCTGCCGCTCATTATAGTCGTGCGGTCCCGCAGCGCAAGATGGTTCCAGGTCGATTAAGACTCCCATGAATGCGACCTAGGTGCGCTTGACCGAATGGTTAGTCCCAGTGTCGCGCAGTAGCGTGACCACAGCGTGACCGAGGCGGAGTTTATACAACGCTGATCGATGTTTTTTACCGGTTCTTTGCAAAACTGCCGCTTTTGCCCCCGAAATGAGGGGACGAAGCGCCGGGGTTGGTAGGGTATACTGAGCGCATTATCCTGGCGCATTGGAGTGCACCTGAATGGCCCGACGACGACGAACACCGGTTCCTGCCGCGCCCACACCGCAGTATGCGTGGGCATTTGACGCCGAGGGCCGCGCGATCCCGATTGCTGACGCCGTGCGGGGCGGTTTGTATCACTGTCCGCTGTGCCAGGGCCGCATGGTGGCGCGGCTGGGTGGCGAGGTGCGGCATCACTTCGCGCACGAGGCGCTGACCGCCTGCCCGGCGGACGAAGTTGCGCGGGCAGCGGCGGTCCGCTGGCTGTTGAACCGCTTTCAGGACTGTTTGACGGCGCGGCAGGTGATTACGACCAGTTGGACGTGTCCGTTGTGCGGGCAGGTGCACGGCGCGAACCTGCTGGCGGGCGTGGTGAGCGCGGCGGAACACGTCGTGCAGGGCGATCTGCTGGCGGGCGTGGGGCTGCTGGGCGCGGATGGGGCGCTGCGAGCCGGAGTGGTTGCAGTGACGCCCGACGTCGAGCTGGTGGCGGCCTATGACCGGGCGGGCACGCCATTGATCGTGATCAATCCGGCGCAGATGTGGCGGCCCGGGCTGGATCTGCCCGCGCTGCTTTCGGGCGCGACGATCTACGGCGGGCTGTGCGTGACCCGGCAGGCGGCAGTCGGGAAGGGCATCATCGCGGACGAGGCAGGGTTGCGGCGCGCGCTGCTGGACGGGGTGACTTTGCCGCCGCACCGGTTCTTTGGCCCGCTGGATGCCGAACAGGGCCTGGAACACGTGCTGGTGCTGGGACGGCACAGGCTGTGGCTGCCTCCGGCGGTGTGGCTGCGGGTTGTGGGCGGGGTGCGGCACGTGATCGCGCCCGGCGTTTCGATCCTGTCGCAAGAGTGGCCCCGGCTGGATGACAGCACCGTCGCGTTGTACTACATTTCCGCCCGGCAGTCGCACGCGGTCGCGGTGCGGCGCTTCGCGCCCGGCGAGATGGTCACCGCACGGCTGGCGGATGCCGCGTTCCGCACGCCGCGTATGTCCGTGTTGCAGCTTGCGCGCAGCCTCGCGGAAGGGTGAGCGGGCGGCGGTCAGCAAAGGCACAGGCTCACCTCACCCCCGGCTCCTCTCCAACTTGATTGGAGAGACAGTCAGTGTCTGGTGTGGGGGGTAGGGGCAATTCATGAATTGCCCCTACCGGGTCACTACTCAGTTTTTCACCGTCAGTTTTCCCCGGCGCACTATTAAAGCAGCGTGCACAACGCCTGCCGGATCTCGCCCAGGTGATAGGCGGTGTGCACCAGGATCGCCAGCGCGCCGGAAACGGCGTCGTCGTTCTTCCACGTTTCCTCGTTTGACAGCGTGCCGCGTACGGCCCGATAACTCTCCCTGAGCCGGGCCTGGCTGGCTAACCATTCCTCCGCCGTGACGAGGCTCACCGTGCGCCAGATCTCGCCCCAATCCACATTTTTCACGTCTTTCCCCATCAGCACGTCATTCAGTATGTCTAGATAGAAGCGCACGTGCTCGACCTGGGCGGCGAGCGTCGCGCAGGTAGACGAGACGGGCTTCGAGGCCGTTTCGGCGGTGATGCCTGCCAGCGTTTCAAACAGCGACGTGCCGCGATCGAGGTAGATGCCCTGCACCTGCTCGAACGTCTCGTCGAGCGTTTCGAACAGCGTTGCGGTGAATTGTTCCAGCGGGATCGAAAGGGACATGAAGCCTCCGAAATTTGCCTCGCAAAACGGTCTGTCAAAACAGAGAAAGCTGCCCGTCGCTATCGCGGGCGAGGCCGGACGGATCCAGACCGCCCGCCGTGTTGTGCGCAGCGCGGATCGGCTCCGGCAGGCGGTAGCGTGTCGTGGTGCGCAGGACCAGCTCGCGCGCCGTGTCGAGCGTGGCGCGGTGGCCGGGCGAGATGTAGACGGGCTTGACGTTGTCGCGCGTGCGCAGCATAACGCCGATGGTGTCGCCCTTATCCTGAAGCGGCACCCACGCGCCTTTGCCGGGCGGCAGCTCCGCGTGCTGGCCGATCAGCCACGATTTCGCGCAGCCGACCGTGGGTACGTCGATGAACAGCCCGACGTGCGACGCGATCCCGATCCGGCGGGGATGGGCGCGGCCCGCACCGTCGAAGATGAAGACGTCCGGCGTGGCGTCGAGCTTTTGCATCGCGTCCAGAATCACCGCGCCTTCGCGGAACGACAGCAGGCCGGGGATGTACGGGAACGGCGTCGGGATGCTGGCCGTGACCGCCTCGACCAGTCGCAGATCGGGATAGGTGAGCACGACCACGGCGGCCTGACTGACGTTGTCTTTCACGCTGACGTCCACGCCGCCGACCAGGGTCAGCGCGTCGAGCGGCAGCGGCTGCGTATCGATGACCTGCACGGCCAGCTCGCGCTGGAGCTTGATGGCATCCGCGGGGGTGAGATCCCAGCCGTGCAGCGGGTGAATGGTAACGGGCATGATGACCTTCTGAATGCAGGGTTAGCGATTAGCAAGCGCAAACGAGGCGAGAGCGTCGTTTGATATTTGGGGGCGATTCACGGCCCGCCCTGGAGCGCCCTCGTCCATACCGATCCTAGCCTGCCCCCGCCAAAACGCCTATGCACGATCCGTCAGGGATCGTATCAAACGCGTAAAAAGTGGCGCAGGGCGTTGACAGCCGCCCTAAACAGCTTATAATGGTTTTGTGAATGAACGTTCGTTCATTTATTCGCCAGCGGAAGGAGCGGTATGGACGAGGCGACCAGCAAAGGTGACCAGGCGCGCACGGAAATTCTCGAAGCGGCGCGCGATCTGTTCATCAAAAACGGCTATAACGGCACGAGTATGCGTGCCATTGCCCAGGCCGCGGGTGGCCGGGCGGTCGGGGGGCTGTACAACCACTTCAAGACCAAAGAGGAGATCTTCAGCGCCATCATCGAGGAGCAGAACCCCTACGACGACTTGATGGCAGCCATCACCGGCACAGGCGAGATCGACACCGCGCCGGACTTCATCCGCGCGATGCTGGGACGCACCCTGCGCGTGATGCCCAAGCATTACGACTTCTTCCAGATCACGCAGATCGACCTGCGCGAATTCCAGGGCGCGCACCTGCAGCGCGTGCTGCAAACGCAGTTGGTGCCGAACATCCTGACCATGATTGCCCGCGTCAAGGATCTGCCGGGCCTCAAGCCAATCGATCCGCTGGGGCTGATGCGCCTGATGGGGTCGGTGGTGCTCGGCTACATGGCGACGCGCACGCTGCAGCCGACCGGCCTTTTCGACGACCGGAGCGAAGACGAGTGGATCGCGCTGTATACCGAGATGGTGCTGCACGGGCTGGCGGACGCGGATCCGGGAGAGGAAAACGGCGCATGAATGCATACACTCCGGCGCGGTCGTTTTTAGCTGCGAATGGAAAGCTGGCGGCGCGACATCTGCGCTTCCCACGTGGACGGATCGGGCAGGGGCTGGTCATGGAGGACGGGCGCAGCTTCACCATCTTCCGCGAGATCCGCGCCGTGCTGTTCGAGCATCCGGCGGAGGGCGCGACCTTCCGCGTGCGGTTTCGCGTGGCGGGCATGTCGCCCGCGCAAAACAAGCGTTTTTCGCTGCTGCCGATCCCGTTTTTCGCCGGGCTGCCGGGATTCCGCGCGAAGCTGTGGGCGCTCGATGAGGCAAGCGGCGAGTTCCAGGGGCTGTACTGGTGGGCGACGGTCGAAGACGCCGAACGTTACGCTCATTCGTTTGCGATGCGATTTATGACGCGCCGTGCGGTTCCGGGGTCGGTTGCGGCGGTGGTTTATCCCGGCCTGCACCCGGCGCTCAAGGAGATACAGGTACGATGAGTTATGCAGTTGAGATCAACAACGTTCACAAGCGCTTCGGGCGCATCCACGCGCTGCGCGGCCTGTCGCTGAACATCGAGCGCGGCATGACGTACGGCCTGCTGGGGCCGAACGGCGCGGGCAAAACCACCCTGATCCGTTCGATCATGGGGCTGGTCAAGCCGGACGAGGGTCAGGTGAAGGTGCTCGATGCGGTGATGCCGAGCAAAGACATCATGCGGCGCGTGGGCTATATGACACAGTCCATCGCGCTGTACGAGGACCTGACCGTGCACCAGAACGTCGCGTTCTTCGCGGCGATGTACGAGCTTGAGGGCGACCACGCGCAGGCGATCCGCGAGGTGCTGGAGCTGGTCGATCTGGCCGACCGCGCCGACAGCCGCGTGCGCGAGCTTTCGGGCGGGATGCAGCGGCGCGTCTCGCTGGCGTGCGCGCTGGTCCACCGGCCCGACGTGGTGGTGCTGGACGAGCCAACCGTCGGGGTCGATCCGCAGCTGCGCGTGCAGTTTTGGGATCACTTCCACCAGCTCAACGCGCAGGGCGTGACGCTGATCGTGTCCAGTCACGTTATGGACGAGGCGGAGCGCTGCGACCGGCTGGGATTCGTGCGGCACGGGACGCTGCTGGCGGAAGGCAGCGCCTCGGAACTGTTGGAGCGGGCGGGCACGCCGACGCTGGAAGAAGCGTTTTTGAAGTACGCCGAGCAAGGTCCGGCACAGTAGTAGGGACTGAGGATCAGGAATCAGGGATCGGTGAAAAGCTGACTCCCTCATGGAGGCATCAATCATGTCGTTTCGTCGTGTATTTCCCCTGGCGCGCCGGGTGATCCAGCAGCTTCTGGCGGATCGCCGCACGCTGGTGTTGATTTTTCTCGTGCCGCTGGTCGTGCTGACCGTGGCGGGCGTGCTTGTGCGCCTGGAACCGGACGAGATCCGGCTGGGCGTGGTGATGGAAGATGAGGGCGCGGCCCTGCCCGTCGGTGGGGGCGGCGACGCGGTGAACCTGGGCGAGCGGCTCACGGACAGTCTGGGCACGCTTACCGAGAATCTCAGCGTGCAGCAGTTGGACGCCGCCGAGGCGCAGAGCCGGATCGAAGACGGCAAGCTGGACGCGATCATCACGCTGCCCGCCGACTTCACCGCGCAGACGATCCAGAATCGCGCCGTGACGCTGGACGTGGAATACGAAGGCTCGAACCCGAAGGTCGCGCAGATGTTTGACACGCTGCTCAACCGCGCCGCCGTGCAGGCGATCGCCAGCCTGAGCGCGGTCAGCACAGGCAGCACGCCGGACGTCACCGTGCAGGCGACGTACCTGTACGGCAGCGCGGAGTTCGACCAGCTCGACTACCTCGCGCCCGCGTTCATCGGCCTGTTCGTGTTTATGTTCGTGTTCATCCTGACCAGCGTCGCGTTTTTGCGCGAGCGCGTGGCGGGCACGCTCGAACGGCTGCAAGCCACCCCGATCCGGCAGATCGAGATCATCGTCGGCTACATGTGCGGCTTCGCGGTGTTCGCGCTGGTCCAGGCGCTAATCATCCTGATCTACACGATCTACGGGCTGAATGTGCACTACATGGGCAGTTTGCTGGTGGTGTTCGTGGTCGAGCTGCTGCTGGCGCTGATGGCGGTGAACCTGGGCGTATTCTTCAGCACGTTCGCGCGCAACGAGTTCCAGGTGGTGCAGTTCATCCCGCTGGTGGTCGTGACGCAGGTGTTCCTTTCGGGCGCGCTGTGGGCGGTCGAGGATATGCCGGGGTGGTTACAGCCGATCGCGTGGCTGATGCCGCTGACGTATGCGAACTATGCCCTGCGCGACGTGATGATCAAGGGCTTCGACCTGATCCAGGTCGGCGGGTACGTCCTGGCGCTGGTCGGGTTCGCGGCGGCGTTCGTGCTGCTCTCGGCGCAGACGATCCGGCGGCAGGCGGTGGGGTAAGGACCGCGCTGCACCGTCTTCAGTTATAATGGAGTGCAGCGAAGTCAGGGAGATGTGCCGCGATGTCTGTTGGAACGCAAATGACCGTCGAAGTCTTCGACCAGATTGCTACGCGCGCGGAAAACGCCGACCGGCGGCTGGAATACGTCGGGGGAGGGATCGTCGAGGTGGTGTCGAACAACTATGCGTCGGCGGTCGCAGCACGCATCCTGGTGAAAATCGGCAGTTACGTCGAGGCGCACGGGTTGGGCTACGTGACCGGCGCGGACGGCGGCTACCGGGTTTCCGGCGAGCGGTACATCCCCGACGTGGCGTTCATCTCTACGGCCAAACAGCCGGAGCCGTCGCGCGAGGCGTACAATCCGCAGCCGCCGGATCTGGCCGTCGAGGTGCTGTCACCGACCGACTCCGCTGACGTCGTGCGGTTGAAGGTGGCGAACTATCTCGCAGCGGGCACGCTGGTCTGGCTGGTGGACCCTGACGCAAAAACGGTCGAGGTGTACCGGCCCGGTCGTCCGGCGCGCCGCCTGACGGGGTCCGAGATGCTGGACGGGGATGCCGTGCTGCCGGGCTTTACGCTGGCCGTGGGCGATCTCTTCCCGGTGTGAGGGCAAACCGGCGAGTTCTGAGAGGTAGCACACACAAAGGCGGACCGAATGGCCCGCCTTTTTTGTTACGGGTTACGCAAACACGCCGGACAGGCTGATCGCGAGGGCGAACAGCGCGGCGACATAGCTCAGGAATGCGGCATAGAGAGCGACCGTCGATACCCCGGAGTGAATCCACTGCCGCCACGACATCACGCGCTCATTGGGTGGCAGTTGGTTTTGGTACAGCGGCGTGAACTTCAATCCCCGGAAAAGCGCTTCGGCGAACATCCCGACCACTATCGTGGACATCATGACAATTGCAAGGGCCAGCACAAGAAGCCCTGTATCAAGGTGTTGTATCATGGCGATGGTATCAGAATGGCCGGCGTCGTGGATGACTGCAAACTGGATGACCGGGACCGCCAGAAAGATGCTGTGGAAAAAAGTCAGGTTAAAGGCCTGCTGCCGGTACTTTTCCGCTCTACTTGCAGGTAGCCGGAGCACAGTTGGCATGGCGAGGGACAGCACGGTGGAAAGTGCGGTTCCGATCAGCACCGCCGAAACGATCAGCACCGTGAGGGCAATTTTGCTGACCAGCGTGCGGTAAGCCGAGGCCGGATAGGATACCTGGAGGAGCAGCAGCGCGATCAGGCTCAGGACGCCCCAGAACTGGGTTTCAACGTAGGACCACGGGAGTTTGTTTCGCGCGGCGAATGATGCCCGGTCAAAGCTGTGCACGGCGGCTTTATACAGCCCAAAGCTCACCAGCGAGGCCGTGACGGCGGGCAGCGGCGAAACGTGTAACAGCAGCAGTCCGGCGAAGAGATAGCCGCCTGCGAGCAGCGCCAGCGGCCCGTACGTTGCCGCCAGGATCGCGCGATGTAAGGCGAGTTCGCGCCTGGGAATGCTGTGAGTCAGCGCAAAGGTTTCCAAGGGGGTAGGGTCGAACAGATACCAGGACAGGATCGCCGCGCCTTCTTCGACCGCGGGGCGAATGTCGATCTGCTGTTCAGGAACGCCGGTTTCCGGGCTACGTTTGCCGCGCTTGTGCTTATTTTTTCCCCCAATTCGGCGTAGCCCTGAACCAGCTCGCTTTCAAGCTGCCGGATCAGCGCTTCCTGGGTTTGCGTGATGGCATAGGATGAAGAGCCATGCTTGCCGGAAAAGTTTGTATGAACCGGGCGGCGCTTCGTTTTGCGACCGAGGCGCGCATCCAGCTCGGCCAGCTCGGCTTCGAGGGCCTCGATGTGCTCGGCCTGCATCTCGATCAAACGGGAGGAGTGGGTCATGGCAAACGGTCGATTCGGTCGTGTAAGCGGTTAATAGCGCAGCAATGTTGCCTGGATTCTTTATACGCGATTTCGCCGGGAACTGCCTGAAAACAGGCTGACGTTGAGATGACAGGCAGCAAAAAAGGCGGACCGAATGGCCCGCCTTTTGAGCGCACAAAGAGGGGAACGGCGCTACTTGTTCTGGTAATACGCGATCAGCGCGTCGGCAAGCTGCGGCAGGCAGCTCGTGTAGTCCGCCCAGGGCCACTGCTCCCCGATGTTGAACAGGTGGAAGCCCTTCACGTACGGATCGCTTTCGAGCAGGTTGGTGTACTGGATCATGTCCCGCGTGAGGTCTTCGCAGGTCATCAGGTGGAACTGCGTGCCGCTGCCTTCGCCCGCTTCGGTGATGTAGATGGGCAGGTTCGCGGCGGCGGGCAGGGTTTGCAGCAGCCGGTCGTAGAAGATGCGATGCCGGAAGGCCAGCCACACGTCCGTCACGGAGATGTATTTCAGCTCTACGTCGCTGTAGGCGTGCATCGAGATGCCGTGGGTGCGTCCCGGCTGGCAGGGGTTATCGACGGCGTACTGGTAAGCGGGCAGCAGCTCGTCGAACTCGTCCATCGACGGGTTGCCGCCGGGGAACGAGAACAGCAGCAGGCAGCGGCCATCGACGGCGGCCTGGCGCATCATCTCGATCGAGAAGCCCGCCAGCCAGCTCAGCTTCATGGTGCACTCGTTCATGTACTCGTAGTAGTCGGCGTTGACCATGTCCCACTTGGGATCAAGCTCCGAGTACCATTCCTGCGCCGCCGCGACGGGGTCCGACTGGCTGTCGAAACCCTTCGGGCATTCGGCCTGACCGCCGGTTTCGGTCGTGATGCTGCGGTAAACCGTCACGGTTTCGGGCGAGATCGCCTTGACGTGCGTGAGGATCTGTTCCGTGCCGCTGAGACCCTTCAGCGTGCCGAGCGGGATGCCCGCGTCGTGCAGCTTCTGGACGAAGGCGTACACTTCGTCCTCGCTGGTCCAGTTGACCATGTGCAGGCCGAGCAGTGTCTTGTTGACTTCCGCGCCGGTCATGATGTCGCAGGTGCGCACGGAGTCGAGCTGCGCGTAGAGCGTGCCGCCCACGTTGAGCGGCAGCCAGCCCTGGTCGGTGTTGGCCCACGTGCCGCCCCCGGCGTCGGTGAACAGCAGATTCACGATTAGCTTGTTCGCCATCGTCGCAGACGCGGTGATTTCGCTGTTGAGGTCCGGGTTGGCGTACAGATTCACCTGGGCCGCCTGGACGATGGCCGGGCAGGCCTGCGGCGCGTCGATGGTGGGCAGGGGCGAGGCCAGCGGGCCGGGCGTGTAGTCCGAGCCGACAATAGGGCCGTAGTTCGCGCCTGCGGGCGTGACGATGGTCGGGCGCGGCGTGATGATGTACTGCGTGGCCGTGGCGGTCGGCTCCTGTGCGACGGCGACCGGCGCAGTGATACCCTGGTCGATCAGGACCGTTTCACCGCTGGCGGGAGCGTTTTGTGCCGCTGCACCACGCACGTCAGGCGTGGCTGGCGGCGCGGTTGGCGTGACATACACCGAAATCGGCGTCGCTGAGCCGCCACAAGCGGCCAGCCCGATCGCTGCGACAGCGAGAACGATCAACACGAGGGGAAGTGTGCGTTTTTTAGTCATACGAGAGAGTTTATCGGTCAGGGCAGGCCGTGCCAAATTCCACAACCGGCGATTGCACGACGATTGGCCCCTGCGGATCGCGCGGGAATCAAAAGCGCCGGGTCTGGCGGCCCGGCGCTGAATGGTGCATCGACGTGTTATTTGGCGTCTTTGTTGTGCCCGTGGATCTGGATGCGGCGCGGCTTCGATTCCTCCCGCTTGGGCAGGGTCAGGTTGAGCACGCCGTTCTTGAAGTTGGCGTCCGCCTTTTCGGCGTTCACGTAGTCGGGCAGGCGCAGGCTGCGCTTGAAGCTGCCAAAGCTGCGCTCGCGGTAGTGGTAGCGCTCGCCTTCCTTCTCGATGGTGTCACCCATCTCGCCGCTGATGGTCAGCGTATCGCCTTCCACTTCAACGTTCACCTTGTCGGGATCGATGCCCGGTAGATCCACGCGGATGGTGACGCTGTTTTCGTTTTCGACCACGTCCATCGCTGGGGCCAGCGTGCCGGTGCCGGTGTCACGGTCGAACATGTTCCAGGCATCCCGCCAGAGCGATTCCCACATCTCGTCGAAGGTGCGGGGAGTGGTGGCGCTGCGACGTTCCGCCAACGAACGAGGGTTATAACGTGTCAGGTTTGCCATTGTTGTCACTCCTTCGCAATTTCATACCAACTCAGTTTGTTTTCTGTATCGGGTCCATCCCGTTGACATCTATAAGGATCGCACCGCTGTGTAAGAATCAAATCAGCGCAACATAAGAAATATTTCTGCGATACGTCAACGTTGCGTCAGAGGGGAAAGCAGTCGTCAGTCGTTAGTCGTAAGTTTGAAGTGATTAGTGAGAGGCAGGAGCAAGGGCGGAAGGGCAGCGGTCGGCAGTCCGCAAAAGCAACCGCGACCTCACCCCCGGCCCCTCTCCAATCCGGGTTGGAGAGGGGAGACGAGCGGATCGGGCGTGGTTTTGTGGAGGCGCGCGAAAAAACGGGGCGAATTGCGCATTCGCCCCGGTGAACCTGCCGAAATGGGAACGGAAATCGCGTTAGCGCGTGGCGCGGCGCAGGCGCATCCGCGAGGTTTGCGCCTTCAGCTCGCCCATCGGAATGATCAGGCCTGCGACCAGACGCATCACTGCGCCCAGCAGCAGCACGGCGGTGAGGCTCGCGCCCATGTTCACCAGCTTGCTGCCTGCCATCGGCGCGACGAACAGCGCCAGCGCGACAATCTGGTTGTAGAGCGTCGAGTAGCGCGTCAGGTTTTCACGCGGGGACGTCTCGCTGAAGTAGTTGAAGATGTTGATCGCGGAGAGCGTCCATGACGCGCCGGACAGCGCCGACGCGGGCAACGTGACGTACAGGTTATTGGCCAGCGCCAGCACCAGCGCCGCCACGCTCGCGCCCAACATGCCAACGCCGATCGCGGAGCGCGTGCCGATCTTACGGGCGATGCGCGGGCTTTGCGTGGCGATCATGGCCGCCGCGATCAGCTCGAACAGGCCGAAGATGGACATGAAGCCCTCGTCCGCGCCCAGGTCTTCGACCAGCCGCAGCGGGATCAGCGCGTTTATGGTGAAAAACGCGATGTGGCTGGTCACCGCGACGAACGCGATGCGCTGGAATTCCGGCGAGCGCAGCAGCCGCCAGGACGAGGTCGAGACGGCCAGGATCGGCTCTGGCGACAGGATCTTCACGTGGTTGACGTGCAGCAGGCTGACCATCACCAGGATGAATGCGATGACGTACATGATCTGGTAGCTGAGCGGGAACGGCCCTTCTTCGAGCAGGAGGCCCATGCCCACTGTGCCGACCGCGACGGTGATGTTATAGAAAAAGGAGCGGCGGCTCATCAGCGGCGAAAGCTGCCCTGTCTCCGTGCCTTCGCGCAGGATGACCAAAAACAGCACCGACGAGATGCCCTGCGGCAGCGCGGGCAGCGCCACCGAAACCACCAACCAGACCGGCTGCCACTCGCGCGGGAAGAACGGCGTGAAGGCGGGCAGCAGAAACGTCAGGCGATAGAACAGGCCGGGCCAGAACAGCGCCGCGACGGTGTCGGGGAAGCGCTTGCGCCACGTCGCCGCCAGCGACGAGGAGAGCATCTGGAAAACGAACGGCAGCGCCGTCAGCCAGCCAAGCAGCATCGCGTCCGCGTCGAGGCGGATGGCGTAGACGGACAGGAAGCGCGACAGGGCGGGCGTCGCCAACCCAAAAAAGGCAACGTCAAGGACAAGATGCCGGAAATTGTCGTTCGCGGTAGTCGTGGACGGGGACTGCTGAGGGTCCATATCTATACAACAGGCCCGCCAGGCGGGCCCTCACTCCTTGTGTGTTAAGATGGTGGAACGTACTGTCGAAAGCAATACCATATTGCTCCCATAATAAAACCCCCAATAATGGGTGGGGGTTATCATCCGCAACACACAATTCCAATTTTCGTATAGAAGAATTGAATCAATGATCGTCGCAGATGTCAACGCTGTCAAGTGTGGGACTTGGGATATAGGTCCCAGATTGCACATAATCTACAAGACCTTTACTGTACGCTCGATAAGGCGATTGTTATAATCACACGTTTGTCGATGGGGGAATCTATGCAACTCGCTGCCATGAAAGTCGCCGTTACCCTATGAGCAATTCACCTTCTGCTTCGACTCCGCACGAGAAGCGCACCTTGATTGCCTGGATCGCGGCGCATCGTGGCCGCATCTGGAGCTGGATGCGTATCATCATCGCCGCCGTGCTGATGATCTTCGTCATCGAACTCGTCAGCCGCGACAGCGACAAGCTCCACGACGTCAACTGGAACCTCATCCCGATCGCCTGGGGGCTGACGCTGACGAGCACCGTGGTCAAGGCCGTCCGCTGGGGGCTGCTGGTGCGCCAGAGCCGCATGGACGTTTCGTTCCGGCGGCTGCTCGGCACGTACTTCGTGGGCGCGTTCTTCAGCACCGTGCTGCCGACCTCGGTGGGCGGGGACGCGGTGCGCGCCGTGGATATGGCGTCTTCGACCGGGCGCGTGGCCGACTCGACGTCCTCCGTGCTGATCGAGCGCGGCTTCGGGCTGCTGGCCGTGATCGGATCGGGCAGCCTGTTCGGGCTGTTCATGGATTCCGGCGAGGTGCCGCTGGCGTTTATCCTGGTCATTCACGCGATGTTCATCGCGGGGATCGTGGGGATCGTCGTGCTGCGGCAGGGCTGGTTCATCGATCCGCTGGAACGCCTCATGGTCCGCGTGAAGCTGGGGCGCTTCGTGCCGAAGGTGCGCAGCATGCATACGGCGCTTTCCGGCCACCTGGGGCGCGCGTCGGTGCTGTGGCAAATGCTGCTGTTGTCGATCCTCGCCAACGCGCTGACGATGGGCGCGACGTATCTCGTGCTGGTCGCGGTGACGGACCCGATCCCGGTGGCGGCGTTCGTGCCGATGATCGCGCTGACGACGACCGCCGAGCTGATCCCGATCTCGATCGCGTCGCTGGGCGTGAAGGAATCGGCGTACGTGTTCTTCCTGGGGCTGGCCGGGGTGGGCAGCGCCGAGGCCGGCATGATCGCGCTGATTATGCGCGTGCTGACGTGGGGCCATGCCCTGCTGGGCGGGATCGTATTCCTGGGCCGCAGCGTGCGCACGACCTCGAAGGACTCGCAGACGCAGACCTCGTAACTGCAATTTACGCTCCCCTGGCAGCGGAACAGTGTGCCAGGGGAGCGATCTCCGGCGCTCTATACATCCACGGTCGGCTTTTGTTTGCGCTTCATCTTCCCCTTGTCGAGCCATTCCGTTGTCGGTTCCAGTCCCACCAGAATATCGCGGCCACTACCGCCGAAATCGACGTAGTGCGCCAGATAGGTGCGGTGGCGCTCCAGCACGAGGTGCAGGCGCGGCGATGTAAACGTGAAAGTGTGCTTTTCCAGGCGCGTGATCCCGTTTTCGGTCCACATGTCATTCAGTTGGCCGAACCGGTTTACATTGAGGTGTGCGTGCACGACCCTCGCCGTTGGAAGTGACTCCGCCATGTCCTTCAGCCTGTGGCTGTGCCTGATCCAGTGACCTACTGCGACCAGCCACGTGCCGGTTATGAGTACATTGAATGCGTCACGCTCAGGATTTCCGCCGCTGGCACGATAGAGTGTTGAAACGAGCAGCACTGCGGCGAACGGCAGAATGATCAAGAAGCGCGTCGCCGTTTCAACGCGCTTTTGTAAGCGATGGATCTGGGTAGCACTGAGTCTACCCCAGCGATTCATCATGAGGTCGGCGGGTGTGGCGCCGAGGATTTTGGCTAGGTGGGCCAGATGGCGATCTGGAAAGCCGGTGTCCATTGCATAAACTTTCGGTGACAACACGTTCAGCCGTCGATATTTCCACGATACAACATCCGCTCGCCTGCCGCCTGACAGCCGTACGACAGCCGCCTGACGCTGCGCCCTAACCTGTGCTATAGTGTCTGTTGAAAACGCCAAATGGCGCGTTTCTTGTTGCGCCCCCACCGTGATAGAATGGGGTTAGAAACTCGGTAGAAAGGGAATCTGGCCGATGGCTCAGGGTGGTGGATTCTGCGAGCGGCACGGTCCGTTTGACCCCCCACACCGCACCTGCCCGTTTTGTGCATTAGAGGATGACCAGCGCCGCCTGTACGGCCCGCCGTCTGCGGGACCGGCGCGCGCGGCTGCGGCGTCGGCGGAAGCGCCCGCCAGGGAAAAAGCGCCCGAACCGGATCGGAGCGAGCCGGATGAGCCTGGCGAGCCGTTGGGGCTGACGGAAGCGGCCCCGGTGGACCTCATCGAAGAGGACGCGCCGCCGGATCGCGCGCAGCCACTCGGCTGGCTGGTGGTCAAGCAGCCGGTCGACAAGCGGGGAACGATTCTAACCATTGGGCCCAACCAGAGCATCGGGCGGGAGGCGGACATTCGCTGGGACGATCCCGGCCTGTCGCGCCAGCACGCCCGCCTGACGCTGGAACCGCCCGAAACCGCGCCGGACGCGCCGCCGGTGTTCCACCTGTGGCCGTTTGCGCCGACAAACCCGGTCTACATCAACGAGCGCGAGATTCGCGGGGCGACTCCGCTGCGTGAGAATGACGAAATTCGGTTGGGCAACACCTTATTTGTTTTCAAGACATTGACGGACTGAGGTTGTCATGGGTCAGACGCCATCCCTCCTGCTCGATGTTTCCGTCGCCATGGACACCGATCCCGGTCGCCAACGCAAAGGCAACCAGGATGCCATCGGCCAGATGGTCCCCTCGGACCCGGAAACCCGCACCCGCCTCGGCCAGCTTTTCGTGCTGGCGGACGGCGTCGGCGGGCTGTCGGGCGGGGATCTGGCGGCACAGTACGCCGTCAGCACCATCATCAGTAGCTACTACGAGCAGGAAAAGGGCGATCCGCAGGAACGGCTGGCGCGCGCCATCGCGGAAGCCAATCAAGTCATTTACGCCGAAGGGCAGGACCAGGAGACGCCGCGCACTATCGCCACGACCGTGGTTGCGGCGGTCATCCGCGGGCGCGAGCTGATCGTGGGCAACGTGGGCGACAGTCCCGCGTTTTTAATGCGCGATGCCAGCGCGCGCAAACTGACGACGGATCACACCGTCGAAACGATGCGGCGCGAGGCAGGGCTGCCTGTGGATGAGCACGATCCCGCCGGGCGCAAGCTGGCGCGCGTGCTGGGCAACGCTCCCACGGTGAAAGTGGACATCATTTCCGGGCCGGTGCGTGACGGCGACTGCGTGGTGCTGTGCAGCGACGGCCTGACGCGCTATCTGGAGCCGGAGGAAATCGAGCAGACGGCGGCTACGCTATCCCCGTCGCGCTCGGTCAAGGCGCTGATCCAGATGGCGAACGAGCGCGGCGGCGCGGATAACATCTCCGTGATCGTGCTGCGCCTGAGCGACGATGCCGTTCCGGCAGGGGCTGCCGCGTCTTCGCTGGATGCGTGGGATCTGTCGGCGCCGGACCAGCCGCACGCCGAAACCGGGCTGGCGCCCCTGCCTGAGCGCACGACGGGCAACGGCGTATCGGCGGCGCGCGCACGCCGCCGCGAGCGCGAACTGCGGCGGCAGCGGGGAGAGTTGGAAGATAACCCGCTGACGGAGCTGTGGAAGCTGCTGCGCGGCAACACGGTGTCTACGCTGGCGGCGCTGGTGGTGCTGCTGGTGGTGTTCTTCGTGATCATGCTGCTGGTGAACAACCTCGGCGGCGACGACGAGCCGCGCGTGATCGTCGTGCCGGGCGGGACGGAGGAAGCGCCCGCGTCGGGCGGATCGAACGATCTGACCGCGACCGCCCGCGCGATCAACGCGGCGACCGCGCAGGCCCAGGCCATGCAGACCAACGACGCGATCCAGGTGCAGGAGGCCAACCGCGCCGCGACGTCCGCCGCCCTGACGCTGACTCCGGCTCCGCCCAGCGGCCCGCAAATGGTCAAGGATACGTGGTTCCGCGTGCTGGATGGCGATCCGATCCCGACATTCACCGATGCGAACATCAGCGCGGAAGCCGCGACGGCGCTGGACGCGGGATCGGCGTATCTGGTGCAGGAAGTGGATTCGACGTCGCCCAACGGGCCGTGGTATTGGGTGGTCGATAACCTGGGATCGGAACTGCGCTGGGTGAACGGGCCGAGCTTGCACCAGCGTATCGTGGCGATTTCGGCCAGCGGCGATCCGCTGCCGGACGATCAGCAGCCGCAGGACATCGCCCCGCGCGACGCCGCAACGACGCCGCAGCCGCTGTCGCTGCCGCCTGCGAGCAGCACGGAAGCCGCCGTCGAGGGCACGGAGCCGCCCACCGAACCGACGCCCACCTCCGCGATTCCGTACGCGGCGGAAGTATGGGAAGCGGGCGTGACGGTCGCGGTCAAGGAAGACCTCGCGCTGCGTGATATTCCCAGCCTGCTCGGCATGGAAGTGACGACCGCCGTCACGGGCGAGACGGGCACGATCGTGCAGGGGCCGAGCGCCGCCGACGGCCACTGGTGGTGGCAGGTGCGCTTCGACGAGGAGCGGATCGGGTGGGTCGCGCAGCCGCTGCTGGGATATGCCGGGTAGCGCGCGGCGGGGTTACGAAAACGGATAGTGGTAGGGGCGGGCGCAGACTCGCCCCTGTTTTTTACGCCTTCACGCCGCATCACTTGACCGGACTGCGACGTGCATGTTACGCTCTTCAACAGCCACACCGCCCGCATGGATCGCCGGAAAGCAGAAAGGACCGGGCATCATGGCCGTACAAGCGCCCCGCCTCACCGCAGAGGAATTTGAACGCTTCGCCGCGCTGCCTGCCAACGCGGATCGCCGCCTGGAGTACATCGGGGGAGAAGTGATCGAGGTGGTATCGAATCAGGTGTCTTCAGCGTTGGTGTACCGGATCGGCCTGTTCATCGGCATGTACCTGATGCAGCACCCGCACGTCGAGGGCTTTGTCACCGGCTCGGACGGTGGGTACGTGATCGCGGGGGAGCGCTACATCCCGGACGTGGCGTTCGTGTCTAAAGCCCGGCAGGCCGCGCCCTCCGACCGGCCTTACGGCCTCGTCCCGCCCGATCTCGCGGTCGAGGTGCTGTCGCCCACCAACGATCCCGACGCCATGATGACCAAGATCGGCAACTACCTGGCCGTGGGAACCGTGGTGTGGGTGGTGAACCCGCCCAAGCAGACGCTGCACGTCTTCGCACCGGGGCAGGCCGTCAAGCCGCTGGGCATCGACGATACGCTGAACGGCGGCGACGTGCTGCCCGGCTTCACGCTGGCGCTCAAGGATCTGTTTGCGCCCGCCGAGTAAGCACGTTTACCCCTGCCGCCAGTCGAGCTTACGCCCCACCGCCCACAGCGACACAATCAACAGCAACGCCAGCACCAATAAATCCACGCCCAACGGGATGCGGTCGGACAGGCCGAGCACCGTCTGGCGCAGCGCGGACGCGGCATACGTCGCGGGTGAGAGATAGCTGATCGTGCCGATGATGGGCGGCAGGCGATCCAGGGGGATGATCACCGGGCCGAGGCCAACCAGCACGAACGTGATCAGCGAGCTGACGTTGCCCACATTTTCCGGCGTTTCCATCGACAGGCCGATCAGCGCGCCCAACCCGCACAGCGACGTCCCGATCAGCGGCACGACGACCAGCAGCCACGGGCTGATCGCCAGCGGCAGATCGAGGATCAGCGTGCCGAACGCCAACGTGAGGATCAGCGAGGGCAGGGCCAGCGCCAGGAACGCGATCACCGTCGCCACGATCAGCGCGCTGCGGTAGATCGGCAGGGTGGCGAAAAAGTCGAGCCGCCCCACCGCGCGCATGTAGGCGAAGTGCGCCGCCACGCGGTCGAACGTGCCGAACAGCAGCGACATCACCATGTTTCCCGTGAGAATGTAGGCCAGGGCGACTTCGCCGCTGTCCCGCGCGAAGAGGCCCAACGCCGCCGTCGATAGCAGCGGCGCGACCAGCCCCGTCAGCAGCGCGCCGCGCCACGACCAGCGCCAGTTTGCCAGTTGAATCAGGATCAGATCGCCCAACTGGACCCAAAACGGCTGCGTGCGTTCCTTATAACCTGAGGTGAGGAACATCGTCAGGCGACCTCCGGCACGGGGGCGGCGTTGTGGACCAGCGCGAGGTACAGATCTTCGAGCGTGGCCGTGCTCAGGCGGAAATCCTCGACCTGCCGCTCCGTTTCGATCTGCGCGACGTAGGCCAGCGCCGCCGCGCGCTCCATCACCAGCAGCCAGTGTCCCGGCCCGATCTCGCGGGCTTCGACGGTCGGCGGCAGCGTGGGATCGGTCCCCGGTGGGAAGGTCAGCTCCAGGCGCAGGTGCTCGTTGAGGCTGGCCTTGAGCGCGCCCGGTCGCCCGACGGCCACCAGCCGCCCGGCGCGCATGAAGCCGACGCGCTGAATCACGCGCTCCGCTTCGATCACGTTGTGCGTCACCAGGATGATCGTCGTGCCGCGCGCGTGGTTGAGGTCGTGCACGACGTCCCAGACGTGACGGCGGTGTACCGGGTCGAGGTCGTTGGTCGGCTCGTCGAGCACCAGCACGGGCGGCGATGCGGCAATGGTCGTCGCCAGCAGGGCCAGCCGCCGCTGCCCGCCGCTGATGCGGGGCACGAGACGGTCGCGCGCGGGGCCGAGATCGAGCAGATCGAGCAGGCGCTCGCGCTCGGCTTTGGCGTCACGGCGGCTCAGGCCGCGCAGGTGCGCCGTGAAATAGAGCGTTTCGCCCACGGTGAGGTTGTTCAGCGCCATGCCGTTTTGCGGCATATAACCGACCATGCCCGGCACGTACAGCGGCGCAAGGCCGAGCGGCTGCCCGAACAGCCGGATCGTGCCGCGCGTGGGGGCGAGCAGATTCGCCATCTGGCGCACCAGCGTCGATTTGCCCGCGCCGTTATCGCCCAGCAGCCCGAAGATCTCGCCCGGCTCCACCGCCAGCGAGATCGCGTCGTTGGCGGGTACGGTCTGCCCCGGATAGATCTTGGTGACGTTGCTGACTTCGTAGACGGCGGTCATTCCGCCTCCCTGTGCGTGAATGCGGTGTCGTTCAGCCCCAGTATAGCGGCAGAAGCATTGCACGCGGAGGAACTGTCAGACAGGCGCGGGCCAAACGCACGCTGTGCCGCTCACGATGTTTTGACGCCAAAAGATTTGTTGCAGTAGAATAATCCGCATGGACGAGATACTTTCCCTGCGTTTTGACGGCTGCATGGCGACCAACATCGAGCAGGTCTACCGCCACCTCGAACAGGTCTACGAGCGATTGATCAGCCCGTTGGGATTGAGCGTGCTGGAATGGTATGCGCTGCGGGCCCTGTACGCCGAGGATGGCGTCACCGCGTCACATCTCGCGCAGACGGTCTGCCGCCATCCGTCCTCGATGACGGCGCTGCTGGATCGCATGGAAGAAAAGGATCTGCTGCGCCGCCAGGTGGACGAACACGACCGCCGCAGCGTGCGTGTCTTCCTGACCGATCGGGGGCGGACGCTGGAACCGCAGGTCCTGTCGGTGATTGCGCGGCTCGAAACGCTGCTGGATGAGTCCCTGACCCCCGAACAGCTCGAAACGTTCCAAGACGTGCTCTGCGCGCTGCAAAACATCGACCTGCCGCAGATCCCCTGAGCGCCGCTGACCTGCCCCCAGACTCTATACCACTCATAAAGTGAGACTCCGGGCGGTGGTG
>NZ_DAISHJ010000068.1:0-24471 GCF_036822615.1 Aggregatilinea sp.
GCCGCTCCAGTTCGCTGACCTTCTGTCCGATTAAACTTGTACATCGGGTTAGCTAACAGCTAATCGCTAACAGCTAATTGCTTCCTCGCGCCCGACTTGTTATACTCTAAACATCTTTAACAAATGAAGTGTGCAGGGGAGCTTGGGACAGCCAGGCTGAGAGGCGCATCCATGATGCGATGCCGACCCTATGGAACCTGAACCGGGTAATGCCGGCGTAGGGAGCGGCGTTCACGGATCTGAACCCACAAGCCACCCTGCACGGCAGGAGTGGCTTTTTTGATCCCACCGACCAATACCATCCCGTCTGCGCGCGCATTGGTCTTCGCGGGTGGCGACCTCAACGACGGCCCCGCCGTACAGGCGGCGCTGTCTGCCGCGCCCGGCGCGCTGATCGTCGCGGCGGATTCGGGCGCGCGACACGCGCTGGCGTGCGGCCTGACACTCGATCTCGTCGTGGGCGATCTCGATTCGCTGGCGGCGGACGAGGTCGCGGATCTGCGGGCGCGCGGCGTGACCATCGACCAGCATCCGGCCCACAAGGACGAAACGGATCTCGAACTCGCGTTGATTGCGGCCTGCGCGCGCGGCGCGACGTGGCTGCGCATTCTCGGCGCGGTCGGGGATCGCATGGACCAGACGCTCGCCAACATCGCGCTGCTGACCCTGCCGGACCTGGATGGGCGCGATGCGCGCATCGTGAGCGGGCGGCAGACGCTCTGGCTGCTGCATCCCGGTCTACACCCGGTGCACGGCGAGCCGGGCGACACGATCTCGCTGATCGCGTTCGTGCCGGGCGTGACGGGCATCACCACGGATGGCCTGGAATATCCCCTGCGCGACGAGGTGCTGGCCTTCGGCCCGGCGCGCGGCGTGAGCAACGTCATGCTGGGGCGCGAGGCGTCGGTGCGGTTCGACACGGGGCTGGTGATCGCCGTGCATACGCCGGGGAGGGCCTGATGTCCGAACGTTCCCCTCTTGTGATCCCGCCGCTGCTGCGTGACGCGGCCCGCGCGGTGATTCTGTCACTGGCGGTCGGCGTGCTCGGGATCTTTTTCGTGCTCGGCACGCGCCAGCTCATCGTCGAGGCGGCGGCGGTCGAAAATCTGTCGTTCCACGATATCGTGCCCACGCCCATCGAAATCTACCATGCGTGGCAGCAGTACGAATCGCTGCTGCTCGAAAAACACATCCCCACGACGATGTGGGAGACGCTGGCCGGGCTGTCGATTGCGATCGTGCTGGGCGTGGCGATCGCCGCATTGATGGACTTTTCGCGCCTGCTGCGCTGGATCCTGTACCCGATCCTGGTCGTCTCGCAGACGATCCCGATCTTCGCCATCGCCATCCTGCTGATCCTGGTGTTCGGCTTCGGCAGCGGCCCGAAGATCACGGTTGTGGTGATGTTCTGTTTCTTCCCCGTGGCGCTGAACACCTTCGCCGGGCTGCAATCCGCCGATCCCGAACTGCTCTCGCTGCTGCGCGCGATGGGCGCCAGCTCCGTGCAGACGTGGACCAAAGTGCGGCTCCCGGCGGCGATGCCCTCGTTTTTCGGCGGGCTGCGCATCGCGGCGACGTACAGCGTCGTGGGCGCGATTTTTGGCGAATACATCACCGCCCAGTATGGCCTGGGCGTGTTCCTGAAGCGATCCTACAGCAGCTTCCGCATCGATCAGGCGTACGTGGCGATCATCGCCACCGCCGTGTTGAGCCTGCTGCTGGTGCTGATCGTGAACGGGGTCGAGCGGTTGGCGCTGCGCTGGTATTACACCTCGCGGCGCGGCGGCTGGCGCGGCCCCGGCATCTACTGAGACGCATCCGATCGGAGACGTGACCGGGGAGGGGCAGGGCCCGCTCGCTCCCCAACCGTTTTGTTCGATCCAACTGTGAAGGAGTTTGGCACGATGCACCTTAAACGGAGTTTGATGCTGCTGCTCAGCCTCGCGCTGATGCTGGCGATGGGCGTCCCGGCCTGGGCGCAGGGCGACGGCACGGAAGAACCGGACGATCACCTGGGCGGCGCGGCGGAGTTCGCCCGCGCGGACGAGCCGACCGACGTGATCCTGATGCTCGACTGGACGCCGAACGCGAACCACGTGGGCTTTTACGCCGCGCAGGCGCTCGGCTATTATGACGACGCCAATCTGAACGTCGAGGTTCAGGAGCCAAGTGATATTCAGGTCGAGGCGCTTGTTTCCAGCGGCGTGGTCGATTTCGGCGTGAGCTTCCAGGAATTCGCCACCTACGCCATCGCGGGCGGCACGCCGGTCGTCTCGCTGGCCGCGATGATCCAGCACAACACGTCCGGTTTCGTGACCCTGGCCGACACCCACCCGGTCAGCACCCCGGCGGATATGGCGGGGCTGCGTTACGGCGGCTTCGGCCAGCCGGACCTCGAAAACGCGATCCTCAACACGCTGCTGACCTGCGACGGCGCGGAGCCGGATTCGGTCGAGTACATGAACGTGGGTTATGTGGACCTGATCCAGCTCATGCAGCAGGACCGTATCGATCTCGCCTGGATTTACTACGCGGTCGAGGGCGTGCAGGCGGAATTGAGCGGCGTGGACCTCGACGCGGTGATGATGATGGACTATTTCGACTGCGTGCCCGATTACTACACGCCGATCCTGATCACCGGCCCGGAGTTGGTCGAGCAGCAGCCGGACGTGGTTGCCGCGTTCGTGCAGGCGACCGCGCGCGGTTATGCGTACGCCATCGATCACCCGGACGAGGCGGCGGACATGCTGCTGGAGGCTGTGCCCGAGCTGGACAGCGACCTGATTCACGCCGGGTCGGAATGGCTCGCGCCGGAGTTCCAGTCCGACGCGCCGCGCTGGGGCGAGCAGCAGGCGAGCGTATGGCAGGATTACACCGATTTTCTGGTGGATAACGGCATTCTTGAGTCCGGCATCGACGCCGAGGCCGCGTTCACCAATGCCTTCCTGCCCGGCGACGTTCCCGCTGAAGGCGAATAACGCGACGATTCGGGTAGGGGCGTATTGCAATACGCCCCTACATAACGCGATGAGGCGATATATTCGTAGGGGCAATTCATGAATTGCCCCTACGACAACGTGATGGCTTTCGGGTGGCATGGTACAAATAATGGGCGGGTCACAGACCCGCCCCTACAGGGTAGCCGTTTCCGGTTGTCCCGTTTGCCAGTTGCCCGTTTTTGTAGGGGCAGGTTTGTAACCTGCCCTGCTTTTCCGGGTGGGGCAATTCCCCTCCATAAACCTGTGTTTTTCGCCGGGGATGAGGTTTGATCGATCCCATGCACAACTCACCACAGCCCGATTCCGCCCCGTGCCTGGATGTGCGCAGCGTCAGCAAGACGTTCCGCGACGGCGGGCACGACGTGCAGGCCCTCGCTGACGTCAGCCTGAGCGCGCAGCCCGGCGAGTTCATCACGATCATCGGGCCGAGCGGCAGCGGCAAAAGCACGCTGTTCAACCTGATCACCGGCCTGACGCAGCCCGACAGGGGCGAGATCGTCATCAACGGCGCGCCTATCGGCCACCGGGCCGGGTTGGTGGGCTACATGCCCCAGCGCGACCTGCTGCTGCCGTGGCGCACCGTGCTCAACAACGTCATCCTGGGGCCGGAACTGGACGGGCGCTCGCGCAAGGAGGCCCGCCAGCGCGCGCGCGACCTCATGCCGCTGTTTGGCCTGGAAGGCTTCGAGAATGCGTTTCCCGACACCCTCTCCGGCGGGATGCGCCAGCGGGCCGCGCTGCTGCGCACCTTCCTCACCGACCGCGACGTGCTGCTGCTCGACGAGCCGTTTGGCGCGCTCGACGCGCTGACGCGCCGCGACCTCCAGCGCTGGCTGCTCGACGTGTGGCAGCGCTTCCGCAAAACGATCCTGTTCATCACGCACGACGTGGAAGAAGCCGTCTTCCTGGGCGACCGCGTGCTCGTCTTCAGCGCGCGACCGGGCCGCATCGTGCGCGAGCTGCGCGTCGATTTGCCCCGCCCGCGCGGATCGCTCTCCGTGCTCTCCGAAGATCTGCGCCGCCTGGAAGCGGACCTGCTCGACGCGCTCGAACAGGCCGAAAATCACGGCTGATTTTCCCTCAAAATCGCCCCAAGATTTAACGTTGATCTAATGCCTGCGCTAACCTCATTTTTACGTTCCTGATCGATAATATTGTCGTACGCGATTGACGAGAGCGTGCATTCCGTACAGGTAGCGGTTGAGAGGATTTACGATGAGTTCGGTGACTACCGAGACAAAACGGACCACGCTGGTAGGGGACGCGCTTGATCGCCGGATTGCCGAGCTGGTCGAGCTGATTCGCGCGGGCCAGCAGCAGATGGCGACGCTCGACGGGCGCATCGCGCTGGCGAAAGACGAGCTGCGCGACCTGCTCAGCGAGCGTGGATCGAACTGGAGCGACGACAGCGGCTATGCCCAGCTTACCAGCGAGGGCGTGCGCCGTTCGTACGACACCCGCGCCCTGGACGAGCTGATCATTACCGATCCGCTGCGCTATGGGTGGCTGAAGGATTACCGCCGCGAGAGCCGCGTCAACAGCGGCGTGCGCGTCAAATAACGGCCCAATTCGGCCTTGCTGCGGATCGCCTGTCCCCCGGACGCGCGATCCGTCTTTATTTTTGGTCGAATTTTGCGATCTATTGTGGTACTGGTGTACCCTTGATGAAGCTCAAGCATAATTTTATTGTTGAGCTGTAATGACCTAACCGTTGAGGATGACCGTGTACCCCTCCGAGCTTCCCGCCATTCCCGAGCAAGCCCAAACCCTTTTGATTGCATTGGCGCATGGTGGCGTGGGGATGGATGCTGCGCAGTTGATGGAGGCGGCGGACCTCAGCGAGCGCGGCTTTGGCAAGGCGATCCGGCGTCTGGTGACGCTGCGCCTCGTGAATATGCCGGCGGGGGGCATGTACGCGCTGACCGAACGAGGCCGCGCGGCGCTAGAGGGGTCCGGGCTTCTATCTTCGGATCCTGCGGCGAGTGTACCGGAAGCGGTGAAGCCTACAGAAGCGCCCGTGGTTAAGTCCGAACCGCCTGCGGCTGCGGCTCCGCCCCAAGCGGCGATCCCCGCGCCCGCGACCCCGGCTCCTAAGCCTGTCGAGGCTCCCGCACCCGTGCCGGAAGCGCCCAAAGCTGCGCCCGTCGAAGCGATTCCCGCACCGGAAACCGTAAAGCCCGTATTTCCGGCTCCCGTGGCTCAGCCTGCGCAAGCCTCCGTGCCTGTTCCCGAAGCGCCGAAAACCGCGCCGGTAGAAGCGCCTGCCGCGAAGCCGGAACCACCTGCGGCTGCGCCTGTCGAAGCGGCTCCTGCACCGGAAGCGGCAAAGCCTGCCCCTCCGGCAGCACAGCCCGCACAAGCCGCTGCGCCAGCGCCCGAAGCGCCTAAGCCCGCGCCGGTAGATGCGCCCGCCGCGAAGCCGGAACCACCTGAGGCTGCGTCCGTCAAAGCGCCTCCGGCTCCGGCAGCACAGCCCGCGCAAGCCTCCGCGCCTGCACCCGAAGCGCCTAAGCCTGCGCCGGTAGATGCGCCCGCCGCGAAGCCGGAACCGCCTGCGGCTGCACCCGTCGAAGCGGCTCCCGCGCCGGAAACGGCAAAGCCTGCCCCTCCGGCTCCGGCGGCACAGCTTGCGCAAGCCGCTGCGCCTGTTCCCGAAGCGCCGAAAGCCGCGCCCGCCGAAGCGGTTCCCGCCCCGGACGCGGCATCGAACACGCAGCGCCAGCTATCGGTCCTGGTTGCTGAGGAAATGGCCGTCGGCCTGGGCACGATTCTCATGGCGGGCCTGAACGCGCCGCCCGCCGGATCGCCTGCGGGCCAGTCGCAGACCGTCATTTTACGTGTGAGCGCACCGGGCTGTGACATCGACGCCGAGGAACAGCCGCTTGAGATCCCGTCCGATGCCGCCGCCGGACCTGTGCGGTTCAAGGTGACGGCGTCTCAACCGGGACCGCTGCGGATCAGCCTGGAAGTGCTGCACCGCGCCGATGGCGAATCCCGCATTTTGGACGGAATCTACTTTGATGTACGCGTCCAGCCGTTCCCAACCCCTCGCACCGCGGAATTCCGTACCCTGGGCGCGGTGGTCCGCTTACCCCGCTAATCCACCTCGTTTATCCCCCGTTTGGCAAAACTGACAGGATTTTATTTCAACCTTTATTGATTCTTTGATCACTTTTTAATTTATACTTTCTATAATTGACTCTATTATCTAAGGGAAAGATCTCGCGCGGGGCGGTTGCAGCAGACGCATCAATCCCCCAGGTTATCTTTTGATGGGCATTCAGTGACGTTTTTTTATCGCAAGCATTGAGGACCGGATGGCGGCTTTATCCCAGAACTGGTCACCAAAAAGCTGGCGCCGCATCGTGTTGGCGGGTGTGAGTCTTGGCGCGTTGTTTTGGCTCGCTAACACGCTCATCCACTTCTTGTTCCACCTCCTGCTCGGCAGTGAACACACCGCAGCGGACAGCCGCATCGATCTCCTGGCTGCGCTGATCGTGTTTGTCCTGTTCGGCATCTATTCTCAGGTGATGGTGTACCAGCAGCGCGGCGTCGAGCAGCGGCTGCGCCAGCTTTCCCGCGCGGTGGAGCAGAGTCCCAGCACGGTCATGATCACCAACCTCGCCGGGCAGATCGAGTACGTGAATCCCAAGTTCACGGCGCTGACGGGCTATACGCTCGCGGAAGTGCGCGGCAAGAACCCCAACATCTTGAAATCGGGCGAAACCGAAGTGGACGAATACGCGCGCATGTGGGCCGCGATCAAAGCCGGTGACGAGTGGCGCGGCGAGTTCCACAACGTCAAGAAGAGCGGCGATCTGTATTGGGAATACGCCTTGATTTCGCCCATTAAAGACGGGCAGGGACGCATCACGCACTATCTGGCCGTGAAAGAGGACATCACCGCGCGCAAAGAGGCCGAAGAAGCCGAGCGCGCGCAGCGGGTGGTGATCGAAGCCCTGCGCGATATGGCGAACGCGATCAACCAGTTGATCGATATCTCCGATGTGCTCGATTTTATCCTGGCGAACCTGCACCGGATCGTGCACGCCGATGCGGCCCATATCGTCATTTTTGGCGAATCCGATTCGCACGTGGTGCGCTCCCAGGGCTATGACCGCCCCCGGTTGGATCGCCTGTTGGCGCTGCGCAAACAGCCGGTGGCAGTTCAGGAGGTCGCGCAGTTATTTAGCGACCAGACCCCGGTGAATCTCTCCGGCGGCGACTATGCGCAGACGTACTGGGGCAAGCTGCTGGAACAGCCGTGGGGCCAGTCGCATTTGCTGGCGCCCGTCCGGCTGCGCGGGCGTCTGATCGGGCTGTTGGCGCTGGATGCCTGCGCGGAAAGTGCGTTCAGCGCACAGGATGCGTGGCGGCTTCAGGCCGTCGCGGAACAGACGGCGACTGCCGTGCAGAACGCGCATACATACGACGCCATGCGCGATTACGCCATTGAGCGCGAGGAGCAGTTGATCGAGCGTACCGCCGAGCTGGAACGCGAGCGGGCCAAGCTGCGCGCCATCTTCGAGTCGATGGGCGAGGGCGTGGCCTATATGGAAAACGACCGGTTGCAGTTCGTCAACCAGACGCTCGTGACCATGCTTGGTTACGATCCCCAGGACGCGATCGGCACGGATCTGACGCTGTTTAACATTACGGTCGAAAAGGAACCGGGCGAGAATCGTCTGCTGCGCGAGCGCATCGATTACGCGTTTGCGAACAACCGCCCCTGGCGCGGCGAGCTTCAGCTTCAGCGCAAGGACGGTTCAGTGCTGGAAGCCTCGGTGACGACGACCCAGGTGGCCGACCTCTATAACAATCTCCTGGGCCGGGTGACCATCGTCCGTGACGTGGGCCGCGAAAAGGCGCTTCAGGCGCAGAAGAACCGTTTCCTGACGCACGCCGCCCACGAGCTGCGCACGCCGATGTCCAACCTGAAAACGCGCCTCTACCTGCTGCGCCACCAACCCGATAAGATTCCGCAGCACCTTTCCGTGCTGGATGACGTGTCGGACGGGATGGCGCGCTTGATCGAGGATCTGCTCGACGTGGTGCGCCTTGAGCACAATGCGCTGCTGCTGCGGCGCGAGGTGATCCCGCTGCGAGACGTCGTGCGCGAAGCGGTCGGCGCTCAGCAGCAGCAAGCGTCGAACAGCAGCGTCAGTATCGTGGCCGAGCTGCCCGATGCGCCGGTCCCCATCTGCGCAGACCGGCGGCGGATCGCCCAGGCGATCACGAACCTGATCTCGGTCGCCATTCAAGACAGCCTGCCGGGCGGCGCGGTGAATATCCGCCTGTCCGCAAACGGCGACGAGCAGCGGCGCGTGGTGCTGACCATTCACGACGCGGGCACGGGCCTCAGCGAGTCGGATCTGGGGCAGGCCTTCGAGCCGTTCTTCCGCGTCACCGAAGGGCATACGGAGGGCGTCAGCCTGGGCCTCACCATTGCGCGCGATATCATCGAGCTGCACAATGGCACTATCGAGCTGGAAAGCAGCACGGGGCAGGGCAGCCTGTTCAGAATTACACTGAACGGCGCGGACGACTGCACCGAGCAAGACGAGATGACGGGACTCAACTACGCGGTGACGCGATGAACGATGCGGTAACGGTGATCAAAAACGATCACGAGGGACACGAAGTTTGGCGGTACGAGGGGCGCGTGTTGGAGCGCGGCGCGACCTGGGTGAAGCTGGAAGCGTTTTTCGACCGGGACGACCGCAACGAAAGCTACCATACCTTCCGGCGCGGCGATCGTTTCGTCGAGCGGTTCTACAGCGATCGCTGGTACAGCATCTTCGAGATGCACGACGTGGATGACGATTGCCTGACCGGGTGGTACTGCAACCTCAGCCGCCCGGCTGTTCTGTCGGATGGCACGATCATGGCGGACGATCTGGCGCTGGATCTGTATCTCGCGCCGGATGGTACGCCCACCGTGGTCGACCGGGACGAGTTCGAGGCGCTGCCGCTGGACGAGACCACGCGCGCCGAAGTCTGGCGCACCCTCAACAGCCTGCTGCGCTTGGCGGAACAGCGCCAGCCGCCGTTTGACGCCATCCCCGCGCACGACTAGCGCTTCGGTTTCTGGGCCGCACGGCATAACCGGATACGAATACAAAAAAGGTGGGCTTGCGGCCCACCTTTGCGTTCACTGGCAGTGATGATTGCCCGTAGAGTCGCCCGGACCTCACATCACCGTGTTCGTCGCCATGTTTTTCGGCTGTGCGAACTCCAGCAGCCGGGCTTGAAGCTCGCTGCACAGGACGTTCAGCCCGTCCTTCGAGTTTTCGTAGATGATGTGCTCCAACTGCCGGAACTCCGCCGGGACGTCCTCCGATGATTGGGCGATCAGGATAGTGTGTTTGCCCAGCGTGTGCGAAATGCCGAGCATGTACATCACCAGGGGATGGCGGCGTGTGCAGTCGGCCAGGACGATATCTGCCGAATAGAGCGACTCCCAGACTTCCAGCACGCTGACCCGGCCTGAGAAACAATCTTCGGCATATCCCAACGTCAGGTTCAGCCCGTCGGCGGCGGGCCGGATCGCGGCGTCGTACACCGGGCGGATGAGCGACGTGGGTGGCAGCAGCGCATACAGGTTGCGCCGCAGGTGGCTGTGGTGGGGCAGTCCAAACGCCGGGGTGACCGTCATCGAGTCGCCGTGCGCGCGCTGCTCTAGCTCCGTCAGGCTGAAGATCCCCAGCGCGCGCTGGAGGCGCGGCAGCGTGTCGGACACGACGAAGAGATAGTGGTCGAGGCCGAACTGTTCCCAGGTTTGCCTGAACCGGTCGGGGGCCATGTACGGGATCTCCCGGTCGCCCCGTACCTCGTTGGGCATGTAGACCTTGATCAGCCCTGCATCGAGCAGCAGAAAGATCGGCTCCATTTCCTGGTTGGGCCGTTCCATCCGGGTACCTTGAGCGATCATGGCCGCACGAAGCTGGTCGGCCAGATCTCTCCCGCGCATTTCAGGTTGCTTACGAAGAATCCGCAAAGTCTGGATAGCATAGAGCGTTTCGTTATACATACGGCGTCGGTTCCCTTTACGTTAAGACAAGCAATGCTTCATTGTAGAAGATTACTCGATGAATGTGAAGCCATCCCAAGTACTAGTCAGGGCATAACGCAGCATGTCGATTCCGCCGATCACGATAAATGCAAACGCGAGTCCGGCCAGGGCAGGCACGATCAGATTGCGCCTGCGAACGGCGGCGGCTTCGCGGCGCGTCAGCGCCAGGAACAGGATGCCGCCGATCAACATGAACATTAAGACGACGCCCACCACGCTCAGCAGCGCGAACGCGGCCAACAGTACGGGCACTTCCAGCAGCACGCCCGCGATCATGACCGCCCCGATGAGGCACAGCGCGACCAGCTCTTTCAGGCCGTTCAGCGGCGCGCTCGCGTCCGGACGCCGCCACGCCGACAGGTTGAACACTGGCAGCACGATCGTGATCATCGTCAGCCCCGCGTACATGCCCGTGATCAGGCGCAGCGTATTGTTCGGCTCGTACACGGGCGAATAAAACCCGAACAGGCTGAGGTAGCTGTTGATGCCGTCCGCCGCAATCGCCAGCCCGAACAGCCCCAGCACGACCAAGACGCGGATCGGGGGCAGCCGTCCGCTGCGCAGCCGTCCGCTCAGCCCGTAGACGATCGCGCCCGCCATCACGCCCATGTAGATCCCCGTGCAGCGCGCGCACAGCGGCAGAGGATGCCCGTGCAGGTGGAAGCTGCGCGCCGGGATGCGGTGGCAGATCGCGTAGCCGACGGCGTCGGCTTTGCCCCACAGTCCGCCGGGCGTGCCCAGCAGCCATGCCGCGAAGATCGCCGCCGCAGCGATCAGCACGATCCGGCGCGTGCGGCGCGAATAGTTGTGCAGGGCCACGCGCTCGCCATGAGGGGACGTGTCGGGTGCGGCTGTCATGGGATCCCTCTGGGCGTAATCTTAAAACTAAGCTCTGTGACCGGAGCGCTGCGCACGCGGTTTCTCCTGGTTTTATGCTGCGTCTTAATGAAGCGGATTGTTGCGCGATAGGTTGGAATAATGCAACAATAGAGACTGCTCGTGCTATCGTGTGCAAAGTACGGCACATTCTAAAAGTACTGTAGTACTGTGTGCCGCACCCCGGTGCTGTGGTAGCGTAAGAGCCACAATCAGTGCAGCGTTGAGTCTGGTATCGGTGAAGGGACGAGACACAACATGCAGTTTTTGGTCACCGGTGGCGCGGGCTACCTGGGAAGCGCTCTAGTGCGCCGCTTGGCCGGTCTTGGGCACGACGTGCGCGTGTTCGACGATCTGAGCGCGGGCGATCCCACCCGGCTTCCTCCGGACGTGACCTTTGCGCGGGGCGATGTCAACGATCTCCCGCGCCTGTGGACGCTGATGCAGGGCATCGACTGCGTGTACCATCTGGCTGCGCGCGTCAGTGTGCCCGAAAGCGCCCGCTATCCGCGCGAGTACAATGCCGTCAACGTGGGCGGCACGGTAAGCGTGCTGGAAGCGATGCGCGACGTCGGCGTCAAGCGGCTGGTGTTCGCGTCGTCTGGCGCGGTGTACGGCAACCAGTCCGAGCAGCCCCTTCACGAAGACCTGCCTCCTGATCCGCTGTCACCCTATGCCGTTAGCAAACTGGCTTCCGAGCATTATATCCACACGATTGGTCGTTTGTGGAATGTGGAGACGGTGACCCTGCGCGTTTTTAACGCCTACGGCCCCGGCCAGCAGCTTCCGGTGGCGCATCCGCCTGTGGTCCCGCAGTTCATCCGGCAGACCCTGGGCAAAGGGTCGGTCGTCATCCACGGCAGCGGCGATCAAACGCGCGATTTTGTTTACGTGGATGATGTGGTGGACGCGCTGGTGCGCGCCGCGACCGCGCCGAACGTGGACCGGCGGGTGATCAATGTGGGCAGCGGGACGGAAACCAGCATCATGGCCCTGGCGCGTGTGATCGGCGACGTGCTTGAGCGCGAGCCGAACGTGCTGATCGTGAGCACGCAGGGAGTAGGGGTGTCGCGGATGTGCGCCGACCTCACGCTGGCGAAGTCGCTGTTGGGGTACGAGCCGCACGTGTTTTTGCAGGAAGGGCTGCGCCGCACGGTGATGGAAGACGCCCGGTTTGCGGTCCCGGCGGGGCCGTAGCGCAGAAAGTATTAAGAGCGGGCGAGTTGATAGGCCGCTGCGCTTTATTCAACGACGGGAGACATCATGACTTTCATTAATTTCGAATCCCGAAAACGACTTAATCTTAATTCTTCGTGGTCTTCTCTTGTCTCGTTTTCCATCCCTTTCTTTATGCTAACTCACGTTTTTGAGGTCTCTCACGAGAGAGCGGAGACATGCGGTACCATTAAGATAGTACCAGGGTCCTGTTGATTAATAAATAAAACGATGTTAATTTTAAATCAACTCTCTGCGAATCAACGCAAGGGGAGTTGAGGAGATAGCAAATGTTTCGACGCCGCACTCTAATCGCAACCCTCCTGGTACTCAGTCTCCTGGTTCCGACTGTGGCGAGCTTCGCCACGGGGCCCGATGACTTCAGTGTCTCGATCAGCGCGGCTGATTTGATGGTGGATGTGCAATCTCTGGCCGAGACGATCGGCGCGCGCACGATGGGCAGCGACGGCGAGCGTCTGGCCGGTGAGTATGTTGCGAACCGCTTTACCGGCATGGGATATCCCGTCCAGGTGCAGGAATTTGTGACGACCCCGCCCCAGCGCGAGGGTATGCCCGCTTCCGGCCCTGTGACGTCACGTAACATCATTGCGACCAAGCCTGGTGACGCCAAGATCCTCGTGATCGGCGCGCACATGGACTCGCCCGCTGTGGGCGTTGGCGCGGGCGATAATGCGTCCGGTGTGGCGGCGATGCTGGGTGTGGCCCAGGCGCTCCAGGACGTGCAGCTTGTGCATACGGTCGTCTTCGTGGCCTTCGGCGCGGAAGAGGGCGGCAGCCCCTCCGGCGCGGAATTCTACATCCAGAGCCTCGGTGACCAGATCAACAACGTCGTGGCGATGCTCAACATCGACGCGGTGGGCATCGGTGACGCGCTCAATGTGTATGCGGGCGCGGAAGTGACCTGGCCGACCCCGATCGACCCCACGCCCATCATCCACCCCGGTCCGACCTGGGTGCGCGACCTGGCGCTGAACGTCGCCGGTACGATGGGCCAGCCGCTGCGCACGTCCCCGGCAGAGACGTGGAAGGGCTTCACGGGCGACTGGAGCGATCACTACGCCTTCGTCATGGCTAACGTGCCCGTCGCTTACTTCGAAGCGTGGCAGTGGGACACGGGCGATCCCTGGTGGGGTCAGGAAACCGCCGTGGGTGACGTGATGAAGACCACGGGCGACGTGTACGGGGCGATCAAGCCCGCCCAGGTGGAAAGCGCCGCCGAGATCATCGCCGCGACCGCCGCTTCCATTGCCAACGACACGGCTCTGTAGCCTCAATTTCTTCTGACGGTCAATCCAACAGGCGCTTCCCTCGAAGCGCCTGTTTTTTTGCCGCCTGCCCACGCCTCGCGGCGCGCGATAACGGCGTCTTGTCTGGCAAAATGACCAAATTCATGATCAACCACATACGCAACCACGTATACTGAATCACAATGATCCTGATCCGGTATAAGGAGGAAAGACTTATGTTCCGGCAACGCGTTTTGATCACGGTGCTGCTGCTGGTGTCGCTGCTGGTCCCCACGGTCGCCAGCGCGCAGGGCCTGCCCGACTTCGTGACGGAAATTGATACGGAAGACGTGATGTCGCACGTGCGGGCGCTGTCCGTCGCCATTGGCGCGCGCCCGATGGGCAGCGAATCTGAAGTGCTGGCCGGCGACTATATCGCGGCGGCCTTTGCCGATTGGGGCTATGAGGTCGAGTTCCAGCCGTTCGAGACGACCCCGCCTGCCGATGGCTCGGAGCCTGCGGCGACCTCTAACGTGATCGCAACCAAGCCGGGCGGGGATCAGATGCTCGTCGTGGGCGCGCACATGGACTCGGTCACCTCCGCGACCGGGGCAGGGGATAATGCGTCCGGCGTTGCGGCAATGCTGGCCGCTGCGGAAGCCCTGAAAGACCTGCCGCTGGACTACACGGTCGTCTTCGTGGCGTTTGCCGCCGAAGAGGGCGGCAGCCCGTCCGGCGCGGATACGTTTGTCGAATCGCTGGGCGACCAGATCGACAACGTCGTTGCCATGATCAACCTCGACTCGGTGGGCGTAGGCACGACGCTGAACGCTTACGCCGGCGCGGTCATCACGTGGCCGGAAGAAGAAGACGCCGCCCCGACGATCGAAGGCGGCGAAACCTGGGTCCGCGACACGGCGCTGGATCTGGCTGCCGGGATGGATCTGCCGTTCGGAACCTCGCCCGATGACACCTGGGGCGGGTATACCGGCGACTGGAGCGACCATTACCCGTTTGTGCTGGCGGGCGTGCCCATCCTCTACTTCGAGGCGTGGCAGTGGGACGGCGCTGAAGATCCGTGGTGGGGCCAGGAAACCGCCGACGGTGACGTGATGCACACGGAAATGGACTACTACAAGAGTGTCGTGCCGGAAAAGGTCGAGATGACGGCGGAGCTGCTGGCCGCGACCGTTGCGACCATCGCATCCGGGCAGGCCGGTCCCGCCGCGTAACGGGCATCCACGTTAATTCGAGCGTTGTAGGGGCGTATTGCTTTACGCCCCTATTACATCAAGCGCGCGGTTCGTAAGGGCGGGGTCCGTTCCGCCCAACGCGCATTTTTCCCCTCCCAACCACAATTCTCCCGTCTAAAATTGGTCGCGCGTCTATTTTTTACATTTGCCCTGCCACGTTAGTGAGATTTTCGGGATCGATCCCGAAAATTCCGCGCCATTCGTTATGACAAGTAAAAATTCGTTTTCAAGTCCATTGTGTAACCGGTTCTGCTGATACAATACACCATGTGTTTTTTATCCTGCTAAGCACTGTAATAGGAGTTCGATATGTCCCGAGCTTTGTCTGTCCTGGTTCTGTTGGCAATGCTGGTTGTGCCGGTGAGTGTCTTCGCGCAGGGCGATGCGACCCAACTGAACTATGGCGATGTGGTCACGGGCGAGATCACGAATCAGGCCTTCGAGATCCTCTATGCCTTCACGGGCGCGGCGGGCGATATGGTTCTGATTGAAATGCGGCCTGACGATACGAGCGTTTTTTACACGCCCTCGTTGATCCTGATGGATGCGAGCATGAATCCCGTTGCCTCGGTCGAAGGCTATGATGTGGCGACGCTGGCCGTTCAGCTTCCCGCCGACGGCGTGTACAACATCATGGCGACCCGCACCGATGGCCGCTCCGGTGATGGTCAAGGCGCGTACACGCTCTCGCTGCTGCTGCCCCCCACGCTCACCGCGGGTGAGGTCGTCAGCGGCTCGCTGACCAACGCCGAGACGAATTACTACATCCTCGACCTGACCAGCCCCGTGACCCTCGAATACGAGCGGACCGGCGGTGAGTTTTACCCGGCGGTGACGGTCAACGAGATGGTCAACACCTACGATTACTACGTCGAGCTGTTCGAAGCGGCCCTGATCGAAGGCAAGCTGGTCACGCACGCGTCGGTCGGCCTGGCGATGGACCCCGATGCGACCTCCGCGCTCTACGTGGTGACCGTCGCTGAGGGCCTGTGGGACTGGAACTACGACCTGATGTCCGCGGATTACACGCTGACGATCACCGCCGAGTAGCCCCCGCACGGCGATCCTCCCCGGTCGCTGTGATTGAAAAACGAGCGCCCCTGATGGCCAGGGGCGCTCACTTCCAAATAAAGTGTTAAAACGCATATAGATTTCGATTTAATTAGTTTTTCCTACCCTGTTTCCCTGCTACAATGAAATTGTACGCTTATCCTTTTTTGAGTTACTGCACAGGAGTGAATCATGTCCCGACTTTTGTCCGTTCTGGTTCTGCTGGCGCTGCTTGCTTTCCCCCTGAGCGTCTTTGCCCAGGGCGACGCCACTCAACTGAGCTACGGTGATGTTGTGACGGGTGAAATTTCTAACCAGTCTTTTGAGGTCCCGTACACATTCACCGGCGCAGAAGGGGACGTGGTCCTCATTGAGATGCGTCCGGTTGACACCAACGTCTTCTATTCCCCCTCGCTGATCCTGCTGGACACGGACTTCAACCCGATCGCTTCCGTGGATGGCTATGACGTGGCGACCCTGGCTGTGCAGCTTCCTGCCGATGGCGACTACAATCTGCTGGCGACCCGTACCGATGGCCGCGCGGGCGACGGTCAGGGCGAATACTCGCTCTCGCTGATGAAGCCCCCCGCGATCACCGCTGGTGAAGTGACCACCGCCACGATCGGCAACGAAGAGACGCAGTACTACACCATCGATCTGACCACTCCGGTGACGCTCGTCTACGAACACGTCAGCGGCGATTTTTACCCGGCGGTCACGATCAACGAGATCGTCAACTACTACGACAACTACCTGGAACTGACCGAAGTCGCGTCGATCTCCGGCAACCTGATCACCAGCGCGTCGGTGAGCCTGCAAATGGGCGCAGAAGCGACCTCGCCGCTGTACGTGATCACTGTGGCCGAAGGCCTGTGGGACTGGAACTACGAGCCGGTGACGGGCGAGTACACGCTCACCCTGGCCGCCGAGTAATCCCCCGCGCACCTGCGCACTGAGTTCATGACATCGGGCGTCTCGTGTTCGCGGGACGCCCGATTTGCTTCTTTTCTATAAGACGTGAAAGTAGGCTTGTTCAATCAAGCTAACGACATAACCGAGTTCTTCGTGGCTTTGCAGCTTCACCTCGGTTTCGCCAGTACCCCAGTGCCCAACATTTGCCACATCACGCGCAATGTCATGCGGATCATTGAGTTCCGCTACCGGAATATCCAGAAAGATTTTGAGCTGCTGGCTTTGAATTTGGATCTCCGCGAAATTCTTACCATAACGATAGCCGATGTACAGCTTATTCACAGTCTCGACGATCTCTTCATCACTACCGCCCAGAGCAAGAATTGCTTCGCGTAGCGCATTGAACAAATCAACAATTGCTTGTGGCTTGCGCTTGGTGTGGTAGGAGATCTCGTATTGAGGTTTTTCAATGGTTGGGGATGGCGTGGGAAGGAGGTTGTCCTGGTTGGTTTTATCGGCAACGGGTCGCGGCTTCTGGCTCCGTGTGGCATGAATTGGCTCTAGAAACAGCAAGTGCCCTTCGTAAACCCGGTAGGTCCAAAGTTCGATGTTAGCGCCGATACGGTTAACCGCATACTTGTCGTAATCGGTGAATTCCTCGGCTACAAGGATCAATCGGGGATGATTCCAGTCAATTTCTATGGTTTTTCCCAGCTTGGTCTGCGCAGCAACGATAAAATCCCCTTTGTGATCAACAAGCCAGTCTAAATAGAACAGACCTTGATTGATCACATTGTCTTTTTGGCTGCGTTTGTATTCGATGATGGTGGGCGAGGCGTCTTGATCGAGTCCAAGCGTGTCGATCCGTCCCGGTTGGCGGCCTCCAGTTGAAAATTCTGTATCGATAAAGCGAACGCCGAAGAAAAGTTCAAGGTTAGCTTCACACGAACGCTGAAGCTCTCGTTCAAGTCCAAACCTGCTGGCTTTTAGCTGTCGAGCGGGACCGTTGGCGAGTTCGAACAGAGGCATTGGCTAGACTCCGATGTATGCTAATAACAACGCAATATTCTATTAATATACCCCCTTTTCCAGCGATCCTTCTCTGCAATCTTTTTTATCGTGCTGCGAACCTAATACAACCCACGCCCGGCGAATCCCTCCACCGGGCGTGGTGCGTTCGGAGACATGGGTAACAGGTTACAGCAGACGCATCACGACCGGGCAGTTGACCAGCAGGCCCGTCGAGCCGAAGGGCGCGCCGCCCGGCCCTGTGACCCAGCCCTGCTGTACGAAGCCCAGGATGGCGAACTCTTCCGTCAGGCGCGAGCGGTAGCCGTTGTCGATCGCGGCCTGCGTCCACTCACCCGCGTTGACATCCCACAGAGGGCTGTAGTCCGTGGCGACGGTCGGGATGCCGCCGAAGACGTTCAGCGGGCTGCCTTCGCCCGACAGCGCGCTGTTGAATCCCTGCCGCTGCGGATTGTCCGCCCCGGTCGGGCCGTTCACGAACGCGAACAGTCGCTCCACCGCGCTGAAGGCGCTGTCGTCACGCCCCACGCCGAGATCCAGCAGTGCGGGCGCGTAGGTGGCGCGTTCCATCGTCGCGGGCAGCGGATCGTTGGCCTCGGTGCTCAGATACAGAACCGGGCGCGCGAAGCTGAAGCCCGTGGTCAGCGCCAGGGTGACGGTGCCGTCTTCAGGGCAGATCGTGGTCACTTTGTCGTGCACAAGGCTGTAGTCGGGATTGCCGTCGCAGAAGCTGATCGCGTCCGCGTCCACGCCGAAGGCGATCACCGGCGCGTTATAGATCGCGCTGCCGATCTTCGCCAGCGGGCTGTAGCCAGCATCCCCAACCGAGCCGGGCTGGAAGTCGGACGGCGGGAAGGGGTTCGGCGCGTCGCCGGGCGTCAGCGACCATTCCGGCGAAAAGTCCACGCTGCCCCGCTCGAACGTGACGGATCCGTCCGTCTCGATGTGCGCGGGCCGCACGGCGTTCCCCACGTCGGAATAGCTCAGCTTGGCCGAATAGTTCAGGCCCAGGGCGGCGGCGTTCTGCTCGTCGTCGGTATCGGTCAGGATGTACCACACCGGCTCCCCGCTGGCGAGCTGGCCCCGGTAGAGCGGCAGCGTGACGGTCCGCGCGGCCTGATCCACCGTGCCCGACCGCAGCAGTTGGTACGGTCCGATCAGTTCTTTCTGTACGGTAGACGGCGCCGGGCCGAAATACGTCAGCGGGATGTCCGCGCCGATCGAGGGTGGGGGCGGGGCCGCGTCGTCGCCGATGCCGGGCGCGGGGGTCGGGGTGTCATCGCCCTGCGCCGCGATGGGCGCCGCGCTGCTGAAGAACATCAATCCGGCCACAAGACTGAGCAGCAGGATGAGTGACATCGTCCACTGGTAAGAATGACGGTGAGACATGGTGACTTACCTCCACAACTTCACATAACGTCCGATTACGATGAGTGCTCGAGCATCTTTACCGTAAAGGAAATTCCTTAACAGATCCTTACCCGCCGCTTTTTACCCTCCATCCGGCCACGTCTCGCCCCATGTCGCCTGCGCCTGCTATACTTGCCGCGTTGTGCTGTGACCTGCTTCCGCGTCAAGTGAAGGCTCCATGACCGCTTCTCATTCCCAGGCTCGCACGCTGTCGAGCCGCCAGATCGCCCGCGCGGCGGGTGTGCTGATGCTCGCGTATATCGCCAGCGGCGTGCTCGGATTGGTGCGCGCCTCCGCGATCTCGTCCGCGTTTGGGGCCGGGCCGCGCCTGGACGCGTTCCTGGCGGCGCAGCGCGTGCCGGAGACGCTGTTCACGCTCGTGGCGGGCGGCGCGCTCGGCTCGGCGTTCATCCCCGTTTTCACGCGCTTCCTGGCGGCGGATGATGAGGACGGCGCGGCGCGGCTGGCGAACGCGGTGATCACGCTGCTGGTGGCCGTTGCGACGGCGCTGGCGGTGGTGGCGGCGCTGTTTGCCGGGCCGATCATGGAATACGCCCTGATGCGCGGCGCGGATCCTTCGACGCAGGCGCTGGCCGCCGAGCTGATGCGCATCATGCTGGTGACGGTGGTGGTCTTCGGTGTCAGCGGCCTGTCGATGGGCGTGCTCAACGCGCACCAGCATTTTCTCGCGCCCGCGCTCGCGCCGAGCCTGTACAACGTCGGGCTGATCTTCGGCGCGCTGGTGCTGGCGGGGCCGTGGGGCGTGCACGGATTGGCGTGGGGCGCGGTGATCGGCTCGCTGCTGCACTTCGGTATTCAGATCCCCGTGCTGGTGCGGCTGCGCTTCCACTATCGCCCGCTGTTTGCGCCACAGTTGCCCGCCGTGCGCGAAGTCCTGCTGCTGATGGGGCCGCGCGTCCTGGGCCTGGGCGTGGTACAGGTCAATTTCTGGGTGAACACGTCGCTGGCGTCCGGCATGATCGCGGGCAGCATCACGGCGCTCAACTTCGCATTCACACTGATGTTTACCGTGCTGGGCGTGCTGGGACAGAGCGTCGGCACGGCGCTGTTCCCCACGCTCTCGACGCTCAGCGCGCAGGGCGATTGGGACAGCTTCCGGCGCACGCTGGCGGACGCGCTGCGCAGTGTGTTATTCCTCTCGATACCGGCGGGGATCGGGCTGGCGGTGGTCAGCCATCCGGTGGTGGCGCTGCTGTTCGAGCGCGACGAGTGGACCTCGACCGATACGGCGGGCACGGCCTGGGCACTGGCGATGTTCAGCGTCGGGCTGGCGGGCCATGCCGTCTTGGAGATCCTCGTGCGCGCGTTTTACGCCCTGCACGACACCTGGACGCCCGTGAAGGTCGGCACGATAGCGATGGTCCTGAATGTCGTGCTGAGCCTGATTCTGATCCGCGTTTTCGGTTATCCCGACAGCACCGATTTTGCCCATGGGCCGTTTGGCGGTCTGGCGCTGGCGATGTCGCTGGCGACGGCGGTCGAAAGCGGCACGCTGTGGGTGCTGCTGCGGCGGCGCACGGGCGGGCTGGACGATCGCCGCGTGCTCGGCGGGGCGGGGCGTACGCTGGTCGCGTCGGGGATCATGGCGGGCGTGGTCGCGCTGTTTCTGTCTGCGCTGCCCGATCTGCCCGCACTGATCCAGGCGCTCGGCGGGATGGCGCTCGGCGGTGCCGCATTTTTCGGCACAGCGCTGATCCTCCGCGTGGAGGAGGCGCAGGCGTTGCCCCGGCTCGTCTTGCGGCGCGTGGGCCGGTAGGGGGCCGTACGCGCAGCGTTAATTTTGCCCGGTGCCGAGTGGTAGCCTGGACCACAGATCCACAGATCTAATCACTATCAGCCTTCGTAGGGGCGGGGCTTGCCCCGCCCGTCCGGCAAAAAGCCGGGTAGGGCAAGCCCTACCCCTACGGAAAAACGGCAGGCACCGCCCGGAGAAACTCCCCTCTCCAACGGGATTGGAAACGGGCCGGGGGTGAGGTTGCCCGTAAATCCGAACGATAACCTACACACCACTACAGGAGGCGCACACCATGCAAATCGCCATCATGATCGAGGGCCAGGAAGACATCAACTGGACGCGCTGGAAGCGCATCGTGCGCGCCGTCGAGGATTTCGGCTTCCAGGGGCTGTTCCGCTCGGATCACTTCACCAATCCCTCGCCCCTCAATCAAGACGCGCTCGAACTGTGGATCTCGCTGGCGTGGCTGGCCGACAACACCTCGCGCATCGAGTTCGGCCCGCTGGTGTCGCCCGTTTCGTTCCGCGACCCGATGCTGACCGCGCGGCAGGCGGCGGCGGTCGATGATCTCGCCGGCGGACGGCTGGTGCTGGGACTCGGCGCGGGCTGGATGGTCCGCGAGCACGAGATGTTCGGCTACGATCTGCTCGATCTCGGCCCGCGCTTCGACCGGTTCGAGGAAGCGCTGGAAGTCATCACCCGCCTGCTGAATTCCAACGATCCGGTGAGCTTCGAGGGCGAGTACTACCACCTGCGCGACGCAATCCTGCTGCCGCGCCCGCAGCGGCCCGGCGGCCCGCCGATCCTCATCGGCGGCACGGGGCGCAACCGCACGCTGCCGTTCGTCGCCCGTTATGCGCGGGAATGGAACGCCGTCAGCACCAACCTGGACGAATTCCGCGAGCTGAACCCGTACCTGGACGAGCTGCTGCGCGCGCAGGGCCGCGACCCGAAGAGCGTGAAGCGCTCGATGATGACCAGCGTTTACTTTGGGCGCACCGAGACCGAGCTGCGCCGCCACCTGGAACCGGAGGGTCTCTCACCGGACGCGCTGAATCCCAAGAAGCACTTTTTCGGCACGCCGGATCGCATCCGCGAACAGTTGGCCGCGTGGGAAGCCGCCGAGCTGGAGCGGGTCATGCTGCGCTGGCGGCTCGTGGACGACATCGACGGCCTCGAAGCGCTGGCGAAAGCGCTGCTTTAAGGGCGGCAAAGGCAGCTTTTAGCCACAATTAGCGAAAAGCCGCAACGGCACACCGGGAGCGTCGCGCAACGTCAGGGCAGGCTCGATCCGCTGGAACGGGATGCAAAAAGGGCAGGTCACAGACCTGCCCCTACAAAAACCGGTAAACACTGTCGGGGCGGGTTTCTAACCTTCCCGTTTTTTCGTGCGTTTGATTTTGTTCTTGCGAATCGCTAACAGCCAACCGCTAATCGCTAACCGCTGCTGTTGCTGCTTTCCCTATACCGGCGGCTCGAACGTGCTGACGGTCCCGTCTTCGCCCAACTGCTGAATGCGCAGCTCGGCGTTGTCGAGCAGACTCCCGCACAGCAGCGCCAGCTTCTGCCCGCGCTCGTAGAGCGTCACCGACTCCCCCAGCGACAGATCGCCGGTTTCCAACTGGCTGACGATGTGTTCCAGTTCCTCGAAGGCCTGCTCGAAGCTCAACTCGGTGTCGCTGCTCATAGGGTCACGTCTCCGGTTTTTATCCCCCGCCCGGTTCGGCGGTCGCCGCCTGCGAAAGCAGAGGATTATTCAGGCTAAAGAAGTTGCCGCAGCCCACCGTACCCTGGCGCACCGCTTCCGACAGCGGCAGAAATTCCTGCCCGTGGATGCTCTGAGTCGCGGATTGCAGGTCGGCGGCAGCAGTGGTGAAGTTGCGCTGCTTGCGGCGCACTTCCGCCCGCAGCAGGTAGATCAGCGTGAAATCCGGCTCCAGCCCGATCGCGCTCGTATACGACCGCTCCGCCTTCGCGTAATCGCCCAGCGCGCACTCCGCAAAGCCCTGAATCACGTACAGGTCCACATCGCGCGAGAAGTACTCCAGGCCGCTGTCCGTCGCTTCCATCACGGCGTCGTAGCGTCCCAACACCATGTTTCCGAACGCCGAGAGCTTGTACCCGTAGCTGCTCAACGCGTTACTCCCGAAAAACGCCGCGATCAGCCGGTTCATGAAGTCGGGATCGGGATAATCTTCCAGAATGGTGCGGATCATCGTCCCGGCATCATCCAGGCGGCCCTGGTGCATCGCCAGCAGCGCGCCGTAGATGTACGGGAAGTTTGCATCGGGAGCCAGCGCGATGGCCTGCTCGATGTTGTCCTGCGCGATGTCGTACGCGCCGCTCTGGTAGTAGATCGCGCCCCGGAAGAACAGCGGGAACCAGTCGTCCGGGCGCTCTGTGATGATCTCATCGAACAGGTCGAAGACCTCGTTCAAGTTGTCGCTCATGGTCGAGAGCAGAAGCTGCGGCATCGTCCAGTGCTCGGGGCCGAGCCGCCGCGCCGTTTCCAGGTCGCGTTTGGCGTCGTCCATCATGGATTGGCGTTGGTTCGCCGCGCCGCGCTCGACGTACAGGATCGGATTGCCGGGAGCCAGTTGCAACCCGGAATCGAGGATCTCCACCGCCTGCGCGGGATCGTTCAGTACCACCTGGAACGCGCGGTGCGTATAGGCGGCCACCGAGTTTTCGGGTATTTCGCCGGGATCGACCGTCCCGATCGCGTCCAGCACGGCCCGCGTGCGCATCGTCTCGAAGCCGCCGCCGTCCGCGATGTTGAGCACGTCCAGCACGCCCAGCACGTACGGGGCCGCCGACTCCTGGCGCTCGTCGCGCATGTGCACGCGCACGTTGGCGGTTTGTTCCAGCGTATCGCGCGAGAACGGGTTGTGCGGGTAGGCCGTTAGCGTCCCGATCTGGACCTCAAGCTCGACGGTGGACGAGTTGTAATTGCCCCAGATGATCACCGCCGCACCGTTGGCCTCGGCAACAGCCATCGCCTGAGCTTCGGTCGTGATCACCTGCGGGTACGCCCGCACGCGGATGCTGGAGAACGGCGCGACCGTCTGGAGCCGCTGCTGCAGGTCGTCCACGATGAAGCGGCTGACGTCGCGCGGACGCATCCCCGAAAGCTGCTCGATGCCGCTGAGCTGTTCGAGCTTGGCGACCAGCACCATCGTTTCCCCCGACTCGACCGCCGTAACCAGTTCCGGCTGGAACTCGGTTGCGACGGCTGCGGGGTGGGATGCGGTCGGCTGGACGTCGGGCTTGTCCCCGCCGCCGCTCAAGAACACAATCGCGGCCACCGAAATGATGGTGGTCGCCACCGCGACGATGGCGACGATGGTCGTGATCCAGCGCCACGGCGCGGACGGCACCTGCGCGTGCTCGCCGGTCGGCGTGAGGATGCCCTCCGGCGGCGTATAGACCCACTGGCCGCCCGGCGTCTGGTAGGGCGGGTAAGGCGTGCCGGGTGGGGTTCCGGGCGGAATGTACGGCGGGGTGCCCGGCGGCGTATAGGGTGGCGTGATGCCGCCGCTCGGTGTGCCATACCCGGGATAACCCGGCGGTGTGTTGTACAGGCGCGTGCCGCCTTCCATGGCGGGGATGTCCGGCTCCTGCCCGGCGACGGTGGGCTGGTCGGTCGGCGGCG
>NZ_DAISHJ010000068.1:24481-25606 GCF_036822615.1 Aggregatilinea sp.
TGGTCCGGCAGAAGGATCATGACCAAATCGGCCTTCTTGGCGGCCTCGGCGGCGTGGCGAAGCGTGACGGCTGGCCGGGGGGCGTGGCGGGTCCCATGACCTGCTCGCGCACCGGTGTGTCCAGGCCGCGAATCATCGCTTCCAGTTCCGCGCCGACGATCCGCACGCTGCTGATGCGCCGGTCGCGGTCCTTTTCGAGCATGCGGCTGATCAGGCTGACCAGCGCGGGCGGGACGTCGGGCCGCAGGCGGCTGAGGTCGGGCGCGGGCCGGGTCAGGATCGCCGTCAGGATCGCCCCGGTGCTTTCGGCTTTAAACGGCGGTTGGCCTGCCAGCGCTTCGTACAACATCACGCCGAACGACCAGATATCGGTCCGTTCGTCGAGCGGCAGGCCGTTGCACGCTTCCGGGCTGAGGTATGCGTACGTGCCGATCACCGATCCGGTTTGCGTCAGGCGGGTGCGGTCACCCAAATGCGCCACGCCGAAGTCGGTCAGGCGCGGCTCGCCGGTTTCGGTCAGCAGCACGTTGTCGGGCTTGATATCGCGGTGAATGATGTTCAAGCGGTGCGCGCGGGCCAACGCGTCGGCCAGATCCAGCGCGACGTTCAATACCTGCTCGACCGGCAGCGATCCGCGCTTGTCCAGCAGGGTGCGCAGCGATCCGCCGCCGACGTATTCCATGATCAGATAGTGGCGGTCGCCGTCCTCGACCGTATCGAGGATCGTGACGATGTTCGGGTGATTGAGCTGCCTGAGTGCTTCGCCTTCGCGCCGGAAGCGGTCCACCAGGTACGGGTTATCGGCCACGATATCCTGGTGCAGCAGCTTGATGGCGACAATCTGGCCGGTGTGTGTATCGAGGCCGCGGTAGACGTCGCCCATGCCGCCCCGCCCGATCATCACACCTAATTCATAGCGCGAGGCCACTAATCGACTCTGGCTCATATTCGTCTTCAAACACCCACTATCTTAGTGCTGGTCGGGGCGGCGCTCGCGTACAGTCGCGGTGAGCCGCCCGTCATGTAACGTAATATCAATCGATGTGCCTTCCGCCGCGTCCTGCACGCTCGTCACGCGGTGGCCGTCGCTCGTGCGCGCCACCATGGCGTATCCGCGCGCCAGCA
>NZ_DAISHJ010000069.1:0-25065 GCF_036822615.1 Aggregatilinea sp.
CCTGATTTCTCCAGTCTACGACATTTCCACTGTCCGAGAAATCGGGGGAAGGTCAATCTGGATCGTGGCGCGAAAGGGGTAGGAGTGCGGAGCAACCCTCGCGTATGCGCTCCGCCCTCCTCCACAGCCCCTTAGAACTCCGGCAGGCTTCCCAGGTTGTCTGATGGCGTGTTGTTGTTGTCTGTACGAAGGTACTTGACCCCGTTGATTACAACAATCCGAACATCTTCTCCGCGGATGTACTTTTCGTCGTTGTTCTTTGGGATGGTAACGAAAGTGCGTTTTCGCTCAATTTCAAGGACGACATCGCTCCGTTTCCATTCCTTGCCGATAGCGATTGTGTCCCCATTGTCGACATGTACCATGAGTAGATCGATGTGTGTCCTCGCGTTGTTGTATCTCACCGCTGAGATACCATAGTCAGCCCACTTAGCCATTGTCTCTCCTTTGTGTGTAGTACTGCCTGAGAAGTAGGGCACCCTATTAAGTATTACTGGTCACTTTTCGATTTTTGCCATTTTGACTAAAATTCATTGCACACTAGTAAATAAAGTTAATAAGATCAGCGGGGGGAGGGGGAACATATGCTAGACGAGGATGATGTTTTTAATCGGCTCTTGGCTGTCGATTGGAATAGCACTGGCCGCAGGCTTGTTGCTGCTGCGTACAAATATGCTTCTCGATACGGGTGGCATAGTGGCGATTTGTCTATCTTGGGAAAAGGTAATCAACCTGACGATATTGCCCAGACGGTAATTGAGAAGTTGCTTTCTGGGAAAAGAAAATGGGATCCAACCCAAGTGGAGCTAGAAATATGGTTGGATGGCCAAGTTCGCAGCGAAATCGATAATCTGTATAACAACTCAGGACACAAAAGTGAACGCACAATAACTTCAATGACGCTTGATAACGACGAAGAGCACTACCAAGATGATATTGAGTTCGACGCTCATGATGCTAGTAATCCTGAAGTTGAATTGATTCGCAAAGAATATATTGAAGAACGTGATGCTGCGATATCAAGAGCAATAGATGGCGATCAAGAACTAGAATCTCTTATAGAAGCTATCATTCAGATTGGGAGCGCCAAGCCCCAAGAGTTAAGTGCTGCCCTCGATAAACCGATCAAGGAGATTTACAACCTAGTCCGAAAACTCAGAAGACGCTTGGAAAGCCAGGTGCAGAAATGAATGACCGTAAACCAATTGAGAATACTGAGGATCTCGTTAATGCAGTAGATGATCTTATCGAAAATACGCTTACTGAGTCTCTTGAAGAGGCAGATGCTTTCCTCATTGAACGGGGTCTCGATCCTGACGAAATTGGGCGGCGGTTCGAACAGCTAGCTCAACAGGCGCTGTCGGCATCTCCCCTACACTGGAAAAATCGAGCGCGAGCTGAAATTGATCGAAAGCGTGATCAATTAAATAGACGGCAGAGAAGTAACTCGTTAAGCCGTGATGACATGTTGAATGCCATTCGTAACTTGCAACGGGCTCTTGCTAGACAAGCACCAGCGAGAGCTTATTACCGCAACCTTGAAGAAGTAACAGATGAAGACTTAGCTGGAATTCTCGCTGAACTAGAATTTCTTGCCAATGATCAAGAGGATAATGCAGAGTAATATGAATCCATCTTTTGTTGCAGGACGATTGCTCGATGCGATTCCTGTCACATCTATCGAGGACCTGCAATATTTGGATGAAATTGCCTGTCAAAGAGGCGTTCTTGTCCGAGATGGCCGTTTGGATGGTGCGGATGCTCGGCTTGTAATTCACGGCAATCGTGCGATAGTGACGATATCCTCTGAGACATGGAGTATCCATCGAAGGCGTTTTAGTGTGGCCCATGAACTAGGGCATTTTGAGTTACATCGTGATGCAGTGCTGTTGCAGACATGCACTAGTGAAGATATTGCTTGGGAGTTTCAACATAGTACCCCTGATCTAGAAACCCAAGCAAACGCATTTGCCTCTGAGTTTCTTATGCCAGAGCGGTATTTTGCAGATAAATGCCAAGGTGAACCGTCACTTGACACTATCGCGGAACTTGAGGATCTTTTTAATGTTTCATTAACCGCAGCATCGATCAGATTTGCATCTTTCTGTGAGGAACCGATCGTACTCATATTTACACAAGATCGGCGCATTAAGTAGTATAGAGGAAGTAAAGAATACTTTCGTCTTCAAGAAGATTTGCGGCTTGGAGTGAGAGTAAATGAATTGCTGGATTCTGCTGCCTATGCTGATCTTATATTCGAAGGACGTAGCATCTCGAGGAAACCGAAGACGGTCCCAGCATCCGCTTGGCTTTCTGGGCGCTATGACTCGGATGCTCGTATTCTTGAGCAATCGTGGAGTATGCCTACCCTAAATGCGGCTTTAACTCTCCTCTGGATTGATGATGATCTTGAAGGTGAGGATGCAGATCTTTGGTGAATGAATAAGCTCGTGCTGAGGCGTGTTACGGGCCGCTCAAATGAACTTGGGCGGCCCGTGGTGTGCCTTGACCGTGTGCGGAACGGGGATCCCCGCGTTACTCCACCGTCACGCTCTTGGCGAGGTTACGCGGCTGGTCGACGTCCGCGCCGCGCCACACCGCGATGTGGTACGCCAGCATTTGCAGCGGGATCACGCTCACGATCGGGCTGAGCAGCGGCGGGCACTCCGGCACGTAGATCACGTGGTCGGCTTTCTCCGCGATGTGCGTGTCGCCGTCCGTCGCCACCGCGATCACGATGCCCCCGCGTGACTTGGCCTGTTCCACCTGACTCAGCATCTTGTCGTACACCGCGTCGCGCAGGCAGATCGCCAGCACGGGCATGTGCTCGTCGATGAGCGCGATCGGGCCGTGCTTCATCTCGCCCGCCGGGTAGCCCTCCGCGTGGATGTAGCTGATCTCCTTGAGCTTCAGCGCGCCTTCGAGCGCAATGGGGTAGTTGATGCCGCGCCCCAGGTAGAGGAAGTTCGTGTACTGGTACAGCTCGGCGGCGAGGTCTTCGATGACCTGCTCGCGCTCCAACATGGTGCTGACCAGATCGGGCAGGTGAGCCAGATCGTCGATGTGCGAGCACATCGCGTCGCCGTCGGGCGTCATCAGGCCGCGCTGCTGCGCGAGGTAGAGCGCGATCAGGTACTGGTCCGCGATGCTGGTGGTAAACGCCTTCGTGCTGGCGACGCCGATTTCCGGTCCGGCCTGCATCGTGACGAACCCGTCCGCGACGCGCATCGCCTGGCTGCCGACCGCGTTGACGATGCTCCACAGCTTCGCGCCCTTTTCGCGCGCTTCTTCCATCGCCGCCAGCGTATCGACCGTCTCGCCGGACTGCGTGATCGCCAGCACGGCGCAGTCTTCGTCGATGATCGGGTCGCGGTAACGGTACTCGCTGCCGTAATCGACCTCGACCGGGATGCGCGCGATCTCCTCGATGATGAATTTGCCGACGAGGCCGCTGTAGGCGCTGGTGCCGCAGGCGACCGTCACGATGCGCTTCAAGCGATGCGCTTCGTCGGGCGTCAGGGTGAGGTCGGGCAGCTCCACGAGACCTTTCTGGAAGTCCACGCGGCCCCGGATCGTGTCGGTCAGGGAGCGGGCCTGCTCGTGGATCTCCTTCTGCATGAAGTGGCGGAACTCGCCGCGCGCGGCGCTGACCGGATCCCACGAGATGGTGTGAATTTCCGCGTCCACCGGCTCGCCGTCGATGGTCTGGATGCGGTAGGCGTCGCGGGTGAGGGTCGCCATCTGGCGATTTTCCAGAAAGATCATGCGGCGGGTGTGTTCGAGGATGGCCGGGATGTCGGACGCGATGAACATTTCACCCTCGCCGATGCCGAGCGCCACGCCGCCCGCGTTGCCGATCCGCACCGCGACGAGGCGATCCGGCTCGTCGGCGCTGAGCACGACAATCGCGTGCGCGCCGCGCAGCAGCTTGACGGCGGCCTGCGTTGCTTCGGTGACGTTCTTGCCGCACGAGATCTCGCGCTGGACGAGGTGCACGATCACTTCGGTGTCCGTGTCGGACTGGAAGCGCACGCCTTCGCGCTCCAATTCGTCGCGCAAGGCGCGGAAGTTCTCGACGATGCCATTATGCACGACGACGGTGCGCCCGTTGGCGCTGATGTGCGGGTGGGCGTTGCGGGAGCTGGGTTGGCCATGGGTGGCCCAGCGCGTATGGCCGATGCCGATGCGCCCGTTGAGCGGCTCTTGTTGGACGAGCTGCATCAGGTTGTTGAGCTTGCCGACGTCGCGGCGGATGGCGATATCGCCTTTTTGCAGCACGGCGATGCCCGCCGAGTCGTAGCCGCGATATTCGAGGCGCTGAAGGCCGTTCAGGATGAGCGGCGTCGCGTCTTTGGGGCCGATGTAACCGACGATACCACACATAGCAGATCCCTCCCTGGGATGCGCGGCGATCCGGGTGTGCGCAGGCAGCCGGAAACGTGCACGGGCGTGCGCGCAGACGGTCGTCGCGTAGACAGCATTGAATTGTCGGATGTTGGGAACAATCACCACTACCGCGTGGTTCTGGGCCGCAGTTGCCTGTGGTCTTTGTAGCGCGGCTTCAGTTGGGAGGGAACTGACGAGGGCGATGGTGGGCGCCCTGGCGGCATCCGCAGATACCTCGATTTTCCCCCGGCACAGGTCTTTCCGCCGGGGTTAGTCTCACCCCACGGTGAGCAACCGCCACCTCGTATCCCCGCGTAACGCGGCGGGGCCTTGCGCTAGCGTTCCCCCGTTTGGACGTATAGGCAGACTCCTTGCAGGCCGGATCGAAACTCTACAAGCAGTATACAGGAGTTTTCGCGCGGGTCCAGCACTTTCGCAAAACTGTAAGTTAGTTGATCGGATTTGAGCGGCGCATGTGAGGCAGTTGCAAGGCGGCTCAGGCGGCGCTGCTGGCGAACTGGCCGCGCACGGTGGCGAGCGCCTCGTCCATGGTCGGGACGCAGCGCACGTCGATGCCAAGCTGCTGGCGGATCTTTTTGGCCGCAACTGGAATCATGGGGTGGGTGCCGACGAGGATCGGGCGCAGGCGGGCATCGGTGAGAGAGCCCTGTTTGCCGTGCTTCTGTTCTGCCAGCCAGAGGTAAACGTCGCTCAAGGACGGCTCAAGGCCGCGCATGTCGAAGATGGCGAACAGGGGACCGGGTTCGCGGGCGGCAAGCTGCGAAAGCTGGTGGCAGATCATGCCAGGCCCGCTGGGGTAGCGCTCGATGGGAAGCGCGAGGGTGACGATGGCGATTGGTTCGCCCTGGAGCTTCCGTACAGTAAAGCCCATAGATCCCGCCCTCTTGAGCCAAGCCCGGAACATTAAATCGTTATCACTATCATAGGCCCAATTAATTAATTTTGTAAAGCCTTTTTATAAGTTTTTGCAAGGTACTTTGGGGCTAAACCTTACAAAAACTGACCCTGGAATGATCTGAAACCCCTGAGTCCCTTACGGAACGCGCAGAATTTCATACTTTTGCAAGGAAATACTAACAAAAAAAGAGGCGACCATTGGCCGCCCCTTTTTGATCGCACAATGATCAGATTTATTCTTCAGTAACGGGCACGGACGGCTTGTCCTGGCCCTTGAAGCCCGCCGGAGGACGCACTGTGTCGTTGTTGTCGCCGCGAATGAACGCTTCGACGTTGTTACGCGCGATGTCGTCGGGGTGCTGGACGGGCGGCGACTTCATGAAGTAGGACGCAGGCGCTTCGAGCGTGCCGCACAGGCCGCGATCCAGGCCGATCTTGGCGCAGCGCACCGCGTCGATGATCACACCGGCGCTGTTGGGGCTGTCCCAGACTTCCAGCTTGACTTCGATGTTCAGCGGCACATTGCCGAAGGTCGTGCCTTCCAGGCGAATGTGCGCCCACTTGCGGTCCAGCAGCCACGGCACGTAGTCGCTCGGCCCGATGTACACGTTTTCGGGATCGACTGCGTAGGGCAGCTGGCTGGTGACGGCGTTGGTCTTGGAGATCTTCTTGCTCTCCAAGCGCTCGCGCTCCAGCATATTGTAGAAGTCCATGTTGCCACCGACGTTGAGCTGGCTGGTGCGCTCCAGCTTGACGCCGCGATCGTTGAACAGGTTGGTCAGGACGCGGTGCAGGATGGTCGCGCCGACCTGAGACTTGATGTCGTCACCGACGATGGGCAGGCCGCGCTCGGCAAAGCGGTTCTGCCAGTACGGCTCGCGGGCGATGAAGACCGGGATGGCGTTGACGAACGCGCAGCCCGCGTTGAGCACCTGCTCGACATACCACTTGGTCGCCTGCTCGCTGCCGACCGGCAGGTAGTTGACGACGACATCCGTCTTGGTGTCCTTGAGAATCTGCACGATGTCGGCGGTGGGGCCGGGGGCCTTGGTGATCTTCTGCTTGAGATACTTGCCCAGGCCGTCGTGCGTCATACCACGGTGGACCGGTACGCCCATGAAGGGCACGTCGGTGAACTTGATCGTGTTGTTCTGGCCTGCCCAAATGGCCTCGCTCAGATCCTTGCCGACCTTGTCCGCGTCGATATCGAACGCGGCGCTGAACTCGACATCACGCACATGATACCCGCCGAGATTGACGTGCATCAGGCCGGGGATTTGCTCGTCTTCGGCGGCGTTTTGATAGAATTGAACGCCCTGGACGAGAGAATTGGCGCAGTTGCCTACACCGATAATAGCAACACGGACTTTCTTGTCAGACACAGTTTTGAACCTCCATCAGGCTGAGCGGTATGACACTTGCAGGTGAAACACAAAAACAACCACACAAACAAAAAGCCTCTCCGGTGGTTTGCCGGACAGGTCGCGCAGGTGCGGATTCTGCAACAACCGTCGCTTCCGCAGCCCAAGGGAAGGAGTGTAACGCTTAGGGGGCATTCCTCAAAATTAATTAAACTTCATTAAACTGAGACAAATGCGACCTCACCCCCGGCCCCTATCTAATCAAGTTGGAGAGGGGAGATAGGCACACAGCCCAGGTTTTGTGCAGATCCAAAAGTCAAAGAGCATCGACCCGCCCCTACGGATGCGAGATGCGGGGCGGGCGCGAGGCAGGGCAAGCGGGAAGGGCGTGCGGGTGCTAGTCGCCGGACGGGAGGCGGTGCGCGCGCCGCCACTGGTGGATCAACAGGATGAACATCACCGTGTCAATGGCGGTATGGGCCGCGACCGCTGCCCACAGGCTGCCGCGCCACAGGGTGAGCAGGCCCAACACGCCGCCCGCCGTCGCCGCGTAGACGAAATAGGCGGGGGTGATGGCATGCAGCGCGCCGAAGATCAGCGCGGTGAGCACCCAGCCCAGCTCCGGCTGGATCGCGCCCCGGAACAGGATCTCCTCAGGGATGCCCGCGACCAGCCCCAGCGCGAGCGCGTGCCTGTAGCTGAACGACTGCATATCGAGCGTGCTGAGGAGCAGGCGGGCGATTGCCTTGAGGGGCGGAATGCGGTCGATGAGCACCCACGCCGTCGCGGCAAAACCCGTGCCCGCCAGCACGCCGAGCAGCAGTTCCAGCGCCCAGCCGTGCGCCGGGAACCACGCGTTCAGGCTGCGACCACGGATGACACCCGTCCACATGACCGCGGCGGCGAGCATCGCCAGACCAAACAGCGCGCCGCCCACGGTGAGCCGCCGGGCGCGTAGAGGCGTAGGAGTGGGTGAGATCGACATAACAAGTTCCTTTTTGCGTGAGATGCCCCCACGGCATCCGTGGGAGCGGGTCCCGGTTCGGCAAGCGGGCCGCTTCGATCTTATAACCGAGATAACCGGGCGCAACCCCTCAAGCGGGTCCAGTATCCCCCAAACCCCCGGTTTTCTCGTGTTTCAGCCCCATTTTGGCCCCAAAAAGGCCTAAATTACCCACTTCTCCTATATGGAAACCGTCCAATAGGCTGATGTGCTCCCCCTGAAACTGCCGTAACGTTATAGCCAACGTCGCCTGAACGCCTCGGTGAGCGTGGATTTTAGAGACGTGTTGGTAGGCAAAATCGGGGTGCGCGGGCAGACGTCCGGAATTTTTCTCAAATTCTAATCATCTAAATCTGAGTAATGGTGTACCATAGAGTTGAGTGGATTGGTCTTCGCGCTCGTTGCATCGAGGGCACTAGGCAGCGGCCTAGCGTCCACTCCGCCAGGAAGGGGTTTACCAGTGGTTGCTATTCCGAGTTATCTAGACGAGAAGCACGATAATTCCCGTACAGCCCGGTGGGGCATCCACGAGTATCGGGCGAAGTTTGAAGATACCGCCGACGTGGCGGATGACGAAGAACTCGAAAACGATGCCCAGGCTGAGGCTGAAGCCGAAACTGAGCCTGAAGGCTACGATGATGATGCCGCCCGCGACCGGGATATGCCAGCGATCGACGCTGATCTGCTCCAATTCTACTTCCGCGACATCCGCCCCATTTCCGAGCCGATCGACGTCGAGCGCGAGCAGGCGCTGGCGCGTCTGGTGCAGGCCGGAAATCACGCGAATGACCGGATGCAGGATCACCGGGTTTCCGACGAAGCGCGCGGCGAGCTGAGCGACGTTTACGAACTGGGCGAAGCGGCCCGCCAGGAATTGATCATGGCGAACACGCGCCTGGTGATCTCGATCGCCAAGAAGTACCAGGGACGCGGCCTGCCGCTGCCGGATCTGATCCAGGAAGGCAACCTGGGCCTGATGAAAGCCGTGGATCGCTTCGACCCGGCGCGCGGCGTGCGTCTGAGCACCTACGCGACGTGGTGGATTCGCCAGTCGATCGCCCGCGCCGCGGGTGACCGTGGCCGCACGATCCGGCTGCCCATCAACCAGGGCCAGCGGTGGGGCCGTCTGCGCCGTGCCAGCGAGCGTCTGGCGCAGGAACTGGGCCGCGAGCCTACGTATGAGGAACTGGCACAGGAAAGCAACCTGACGCCGGAGCAGGTCGAAACCACGATGTTGGCCGCGCGCGAACCCGTGCAGCTCGACGAGCTGATCGGGGACGAAGAAAACCGTCCGCGCGCCGATCTGGTGGCGGACAAGGAAAGCGAACTGCCCGAAGAAGCCACCGCCCGCGAGCTTTTGGTGGAATCGATCAGCTTCCTGTTGGGCGCGCTGCCCCCGCGCGAGGCGCGGATCATCCAGCTCCGGTTTGGGCTGGAAGACGGCGACACGCACAGCATGTCGCAGATCGGGCAGCTCATGGGCTACAGCCGCGAGCGCATCCGCCAGCTTCAGCACGCGGCGCTCAGCAAGCTGCGCCAGCTTCAGCAGGAACATGGTTTGGGCGAATATCTCGAATAATCGAGTTACAGCGAAAACATCTTCCACTATGTCCCCCTCATAGTGTGCTCGACCGGACCTCGACGCTCCGGTCGAGTGCTTTTAAAGGGAAAAGACAGTTGAGAGTTGTCAGTTTTTAGTCTTTAGTTAAAAGCAAGAGCAAGGGCGACAGGCAAGTGCGCGCGCAGGCATCACGGCGCGGTTTGAGGGGCGGGTGGAGGAGGCAAAACCGGCCAGGATGCGTTATATTTTGGGGTTGTGAGTTGTAACACAGAACAGCCGCAACACAATCAGGAACGTTCTCTATGAGCAACCGTGTTCGTTATTTCTACCGCCGCCAGATTTCTCAGCGAATCGGGCGGGTACTGCAAACCGCTTTCACCCGTACGACCATCACAGGGACCGAAAACATCCCCACGCAAGGCCCCTATATTGCCGTTGGAAATCACAGCGCCGCGATCGAAGTGGCGATGCTTGTCGTCAATCTGCCCCACGTGCCCGAACTGATCGGTAACGGCGACGTGCCGTTTGATCCCACGTTCAGCTTCATGGCGCACTGGTACCGCTTCATCCCGATCCGGCGCGGGCAGATCGACCGCGACGCGCTGCGCGCCGCCCGCGAGGTGTTGGAAGCGGGCAACGTGCTGGGCATCTTCCCCGAGGGCGGGATCTGGGACAACCAGGCGGCACAGGCCCGCCCCGGCGTGGCGTGGCTCAGCCAGCAGACCGGCGCGCCGATCCTGCCGATCGGGTTTGGCGGGATCTTCGGGGCGCTCGGTAATGCGATCCGCCTGAGACGTCCGCGTCTGTCGATGTCGATCGGGCCGATCATCCCGCCTGTGCCGAATCCGCCCTCGGTGCGCGAGCGCCGCGCGGCGATCGATTCCGCCAGCCAGGAGATCATGCGCCGCATCCACGCGCTGATGCCCGCCGAGGATCAGGACAGCCGGATCGTGGATGAATGTTATGCGTTTCGCACGGAAGTCACCATGCCGGGCGGGCTGCCCGTGTTCGTGCCGCCGGAGCTAACCATTCCTCATGGCGAGGACCTTGCTTTCTTTTTCCACCGCCACGTGCTGCTCGAAGTGATCTATCGCAACTACAAGCTCACGGACGCCAAGCCGCTGTCGCAGTACGCGACGCTGACCGATCCGGCGCAGTTGGGTGCCGCGCTGGACGTGGCGCTGCGCTTCTACGAGGGCGACCCGGTCTTTTTGGGCTACCGGTTGGGATACAACCGGGCAGAGCGCGTGTTGGAAGGGCTGCACATGCTGCGGGCGCAGCTTGCCTGGGCGGAAACGCAGGGCTATCAGGTGCGCCTACTGCCCGAACGCACTATAATGAAAGCAGGGGGACTTACTGAAACGTTGGTGGCCGCCAGCGTGCGGCGGAAATACTAAATGACCGAACAAGTTTGCGTCAACTGTAAGACGGTTAACCCGGCGGATGCGACCTATTGTTATGCGTGCGGTCATATTCTGCCCACCGGACTCCAGGCGTTGGCGACTCACAGCTTACCTGAAGCTCAACATCTCCAACCCCAGATGCGCTGGGGCACCGCCTATTTTGGCGATAAAAGCAGCATCATCATCCGCATTCGCCATACCAACGACCAACTTGAGACGCGCTTTGCCTACGAGTGTGTGATCGGTCGGGCCGGGGGAGACGTGCTGCCCGACATCGACCTGACGCCGTTCGGCGCGCTCGACATGGGCGTGTCGCGCCGCCACGTCAAGCTGGAACGCCAGAGCGCCACGATCATGGTTCAGGACCTGGACAGCATCAACGGCTCGTTTTTGAACGGCAAACGCCTGTTTCCGTTCCAGCCGCGCGTGCTGCGCAACGAGGATGAACTGACGCTCGGCAAACTGGTGCTGCGGATCTCGTTCCAGCGCAAACCGCGCTCGTCCTGAAACCGGACCTTTCCACGACACGGTGAAGCTCATCGCCAGCCCCGCCCGCTGACGCCCTCATATCGCGCCACATGCTGCCCGCGTGATACGATATATGGTTTGCGGACGGGTTTTGCTATGCGACAGTAAGGAAGCGTATGTGCGGCATCTACGGTCAGTTTAACCCTCACGGGGCCGATCCGATCCTGATCGAGCGCATGGCGGCGTGCCTGGCGCATCGCGGCCCGGACGGGTACGGCACGTTTCACGACGGCGCGCTGGCGTTTGGCGCGGGCCGGTTGGCGATCATCGACCTGGCGGCGGGCGTGCAGCCGCTGTTCAACGAAGATCGCAGCGTGGCGGTGGTGTTCAACGGCGAAATCTACAATTACCGCGCGCTGCGGGCCGCGCTTCAGGCCGAGGGGCACGTCTTCGCCACGGGCACAGACACCGAGGTGATCGTACACGGGTATGAGGCGTGGGGGCTGGACGTGCTGACGCACCTGCGCGGCATGTTCGCCATCGGGATCTGGGATCGCGGGCAGCAGCGGCTGTTTCTGGCGCGGGACCGCATGGGCGAAAAGCCGTTGTACGTGGCTCGCCGGGGCGATGATCTGCTGTTTGCCTCGGAGATCAAGGCGCTGCTGGAACATCCAGGCGTGGGGCGGGCGGTGTGCGACGAGGCGCTGGTGTCGTACCTGTCGGTGGGGTACGTCGCGCCGCCGCTGACGCTGTTCGAGGGAATCGAGAAGCTCGCGCCGGGCGAATGGCTGCGCGTCGATGCGCAGGGGATCGAGACGGGGCGCTACTGGCAGCCGGAGATGGACACGCTGCACCCGTTCGCTGGATCGTACGACGAGGCGGTGCGGCGCACGCGCGACATGCTGACCGAAGCGGTCGAAATGCGGCTGATGAGCGACGTGCCGTTGGGCGTGTTTTTGAGCGGCGGCGTCGATTCGACCGCGGTGGCGGCGCTGGTCAGCCGGGCGGTCAACCAGCCGGTGCAGAGCTTCACCGTGGGGTTCGATCACGCGCCGGGCAGCAAGGGCGATACCAAATTCAACGTCGATACGCGTTACGCGGCGGTGGCGGCGCAGGCGCTGAAGGCGGAACATCACCTGATCACGATCCGGCAGGACGACTCATTGGCGGCGCTGTTCCCGCATTTGATTCACGCGATGGACGAGCCGATCGTGCAGCCCGCGATCGTGCAGACGGCCTACGTCGCGGCGCTGGCGCGGCTGAAGGGCGTGCCGGTGCTGCTGAGCGGCGACGGCAGCGATGAGATCTTCGGCGGGTATGCGCATTACCGCGCCGACCGCCTGTTGGAGCGCTACCTGGGCGTGCCGGGCCTGCTGCGATCCGCCATTCTGACGCCGCTGCTGGAACGCGCGCCCGCGCGCTTCGACGGGGCGCGCAAGCTGGCGCAGAAATCGCGGGCGGTGGAGCCGGTGGAGCGCTATTTGCACTGGATGCGCATCGTTGATCCGGCACAGTTCCCCGATCTACTGGCGCGGGACGGGCTGGCCGGGCGCGCCTCCGCGATCCTGGAGCGCTCGCTGCGCCCGATCCTGGACGCGCCGCACACGGCGCACTTCGCGGATCGCATCGCGTATACGAGCCTGCGGCGGTGGGTGGCGGAGGACAGCAACATGCGCGTGGACAAGATGAGCATGGCGATGTCGATCGAGGCGCGCGCGCCGTTCGAGGATCACGACCTCGTGGGCTGGGGGCTGTCGCTGCCGCTGGGCGCCAAGCTGCGCGGCGGTGGCTTCAAGACGGTGCTCAAGGACGCCGTGCGCGACCTCGTGCCCGGCGAGATCCTGAACCGGCCCAAGTGGGGATTCATTCCGCCCAGCTCGGACTGGCTGCGCACGGTGCTGCGTCCGCTGGTCGAGACGCACCTCTCGCGCGAGCGGATCGAGGCGGCAGGCGTTTTCCGCCCGGAGACCGTCGCGCGGCTGGTGGACGATCACATGACGCGGCGCGGGTACGAGCTGTGGCCGCTGTGGGCGATCCTGTCGTTCCAGATCTGGCACGCGATTTATATCGACGGCAGCCTGACGCTCGATCACAAGCTCGCTCCGGCGGATCTGGCCGACGCGATCGTTCGGTAAACGGAAGCACCTCACCCCCAGCCCCTCTCCAATCAAGTTGGAGAGGGGAGAAAAGCCGTCTCAACGGAGTTTGTAGGGACGGGTTCCGAACCCATGCGCATTAAGTTAAGCATCTCCGAGGGAAATGCGGCCTTTCGTAGGGGCGGGGCTTGCCCCGCCCGCTGAGAGAAAAGCCGGGTAGGGCAAGCCCTACCCCTACGGTGTCCATCGCTCGCGGTTTACATTAACGCCAGAGGAAATGGACCTGTTTCCTCCGTTAGCCAAATGCCTATGGGTTCCGAACCCACCCTGGCTTTATCCGAATTTAAGAGTTAAAGAGCACGCAGCTCCGTCTGTTTTTTGTTCCCTGAACATCACCCGCTGGTGTGGACGTGATTGCGCGTATACTGGAATTACCGTCCGTCACAGAGAGCGCAGCCAGGGAGAGCCTATGGGGCACGTCGAGGTCGCACGAACACTGAACGCACCGGTTCAGGCGGTGTGGGACTGCCTGAACGATATCGAGCACACGCCGGAATGGGTGACAGGGCTGGAAGCGGCGGAGATCAAAACCAGCGGCCCGTACGGCGCGGGCAGCGTTTACCACGATCACAACCGGCTGGGACCGTTCCCGCAGGAAACGCCCTGGTACGTGACGGTCTTCGAGCCGATGACGCGGCAGGTGCACGAGTCACGGTCGCCGGTGCTGCCCTCCACCATGACGCTGGCCCTCACTCCCGACGCGGGCGGCACGCACCTGTCGTTCACTGTCGATTACCGCTTTTTGCCCCGGTTGGGTCCGGTGAGCGGCCTGTTCGAGCGGGTCGTGATGAACCGGATGCTGGGGCAGGTGTTGAAGCAGAATCTTGCCGGGCTGGCGGCTTACCTGAGTCGCAACCCGGCCTGATCGGCTGCGGCAGGCGGCTGCGTCACTTTGCCTGCGCGATCCTGTCACGCAGGGGCCGAGAGCAAGGAAAAGCCGGGCGATGCAAGCATCGCCCCTACGTGATTGCGGATGGAGACGGGGGCGCTACTTTTCGCGCTTGCGGCGCTCGCGGGCGCGGAAACTGAGGCGGATCGGCGTGCCGGTGAAGGGATAGACGCGCCGGATCTGGTTTTCCAGGTAGCGCTCGTAGGTGAAGTGCAGCAGCGACGTGTCGTTGATGTGAAACAGGAACGTGGGCGGGTCCACGCGGACCTGCTGCGCGACGAAAATCTTCAGCGGGCGCGGCTGCTTGGTCTGCGGCGCGTGGCGCAGCATCGCTTCGCGCACGATGCGGTTCAGCTCGCTGGTGGGGATGCGCGTGAGGCGCTCCTCCTGAACGCGGATCGCCGTTTCCAACACGCTGTGGATGCGCTGGCCGGTCAGGGCGCTGATGAACACCACCGGCACGAACGGCAAAAACGCCAGATCGCGGCGGATGTCTTCCATGAAGGCGTTCATGGTGTTGGTGTCTTTTTCGATGGCGTCCCACTTGTTGATGACGATCACCGCGCTTTTGTACTCGTCCTGAATCATGCCCGCGATGTGCGCGTCTTGCTGCGTGATGCCGTCCTGCGCGTCAATGACCAGCAGCACCACGTCGGCACGCTCGACGGCCTTCTGGGCGCGAATGACGCTGTACTGCTCGATGCCCTGCTCAACGCGTCCGCGCCGCCGGATCCCCGCCGTATCGATCAGCGTGATCGGGATGCCTTCCCAAGTCACCTGCATGTCTACTGCGTCGCGGGTGGTCCCGGCGATATCACTGACGATCACGCGGTCCTGGCCGATCAGCTTGTTGAGCAGCGAGCTTTTGCCCACGTTGGGCCGCCCGACGATGGCGATTTTGATCGAGTCGTCTTCGGCGTCGTAGTCTTCGGGCGATTCGTAGGGCAGAGCGGCAACGACCGCGTCGAGCAGATCGCCGGTCCCGATTCCGTGCAGGGCGGAGACGGCAAACACTTCGCCCAGGCCGAGGCCGTAGAACTCGAAGGCGTCGTCGTGGCGTTTGACGTTATCGGCCTTGTTAGCCGCGACGAGCACCGGCTTGTGCGAGCGGTGTAGAATGTCCGCCACTTCCTGGTCGGCGGCGGTGATGCCCTGGATCGCGTCCACGACCATCACGATCACGTCCGCCTCTTCGATGGCGAGCATCGCCTGGGCGCGGATTTGCGGCACGAACAGTTCGCTGCCTTCTTCGAGCGGGCTGACGGGCTGGCTGGCTTCCTTGGGCTGGTAGACTTCAATGCCGCCCGTATCCACGACCTTGAAGGTCGCGCCGTTCCATTCTGTCTCCCCGATCAACCGATCGCGCGTGGTGCCGGGCACGTCGGACACGACCGCCTGCCGTTCGCCAACGAGCCGGTTGTACAGGGCGGATTTTCCAACATTGGGACGCCCCACCAGGGCGACGAGGGGTTTTTTCATCGTGTGGACCGTTTCAACTCAATAACCGATGGGAATGCTCTGTCGATTCTAACAGAATCTTGCGGGGGATGGGAGGGCGACTGTGTGGGCGAAAAAACGGTCTTGCGCTCGAAAAGGGCGTGATAGGCGCTGGGGGGGATAAAAAAGAAGAAAGGGAAGGTGGCGGGGACTGCCTTCCCTTTATGTGTATCCAGAGCAACGCGAGGTGGGTCAGGTGGGTGTGGAGCAAACAAGCTGCGTGCTCTGAAGATACCGAATGTGACCGCAGGTCCGTTTGGGTGCCTGCTTATTATCAAAATAACATAGTCAAATTAACGTCAAATAAAAACGGTATAGAAGTTTTTCAATCGCGGGGAAAATCGAGGAGAGACAGTGGTCAGGGAGCAGCCGCCAGTTTTCGGGGGGTGGAGCGAGAAATACGGCTATCCGCCGGGGTGATAGCAACGAGTGGATGTTATGGGATACGTGAAAAGTGTGCAGGGGCAGTTCCCGAACTGCCCCTACGGGCAAACGCGAGAAAAGCCGGGCTGGGCGCTGGTAGTGCATCAAGCGGGAATTGAAGGACAAGACACGATCTAGTTAGCGAATGGGTTTTGTAGGGGCGTATTGATGCAGTTTAATAAAGTAATCTGGTCATCATCGCGACCTCACCCCCGGCCCCTCTCCAATCTGGGTTGGAGAGGGGGGACAAGCTGCGCCCGATGGGGTTTTGTAGGGGCGTATTGATGCTCTTTAACAAATAAATACGGATAAAATAGAGGCAGGGGACAGGTTCAGGGAGGAAACGAGCATGCCACGCCGCCGACAGCTTGAACTGACACCGGAGCAGGGCGCAGAATTGCGCGACCTGCGTGACCATGCAGCGCAGCCGTATGTGCGTGAACGAGCCGCGGCCCTGTTGAAAGTGGCGGAGGGGCAGCCGGTGCGTCAGGTGGCGCTGCAAGGGCTGCTGCGGGTGCACGAGCCAGAAACGGTGAGCACATGGATCGACCGCTATAGGGCAGACGGTGCCAGCGGGTTGCGGGTCAAGCGTGGGCGCGGGCGCAAACCGGCGCATTTTCCCCCTGAGTTGTGAGCAAGCTCAGGATGAGATTGAGGATTGGATTCATCGTGCGCCTTACCACCTTGGGCTGGAACGCAGCCGGTGGTGGTTGGATGGGCTGCGACAGGTTGTGAGCTGGCTGAGGTCGTGCAGTCTGCCGGGGGTCTACCAGATCCTGAAGCGCTTAGGCGTGTGTTACAAGCGTGGGCGACAGACGCTGCATTCCCCTGACCCGGAGTACGACCGCAAGCTGGCTGAGATCCAGGCGGCCTGCACGCAAGCGCGCACCGAGCCCGAGCGTTTTGTCGTGCTCTATGAAGATGAGTTGACCTACTACCAGCATCCCTCGGTAGCCAACGCCTATGCTCGGCGTGGCAGCAAAGACCCGACTGCCCCTTTGGGCTTACATGCGAATGCACGTCGACGCATCGCGGGGAGCCTGGATATCGTGACCGGACGGCTCATCGCCGCTCAGCGCAGCCGCTTTCCTCGTCGTGCCCTCCTGGCTTACTATCGCACGATTGAAGCCGCCTATCCCGATGCGGAGCACATTACCCTGGTACAGGATAACTGGCCCGTGCATCGCCATCCGGACGTCATCCAGGCCTTGCAAGACAGTCGCATCTCGCTTCTGTTCTTGCCCACGTATGCCCCCTGGACCAATCCGGTCGAAAAGGTCTGGGCTGCGCTTTACCGCGAGGTCTTGCATCTGCATGACTGCACCGACGACCGCCTTGATCTTCGCGCTCGCGTACAAGCCTGGCTTGACCGCTGGTCTGATGGCTCGCTCGACTTGCTACACGCTGTTGGTCTCTATCCGTATTAATTTGTTAAAGAGCATGAATACGCCCCTACCGGGCGGGTTACAAACCCGCCCCTACAGATCCCGGGGTAGCGAGTGGGGCGGAAACCCGTTTTCTCACTCGAAAAGTGCATAATGCGCTAATCGACAAGGATGGGCGTGGCGCTGCCGGTGACGTCTGTGGCGAGCGGCGTCGCGGTCGGTGTGGGGCGCGGCGCGGTCGTGCTGGGCGTGGGACTGGGCGTCGGCGTGGGCTGCGCGGCCTCGATGGTCACGCTGAGCTCTTCCGGCAGCACGCTGAGGCTCAAGCCGTCCGCGTTCAGCGGCCCGGTCAGCACCGCTTCGGGCACGACCTGATGGTTGCCGGGGTCCATGTTGCTGAGATCGACCGTCACACGCAGGTCTTCACGCTCCGGCAGTTGATCCTGCGGGCCGACGGCGACGACCGTCACCACGCTGGGCAGACCGGTAACCCGGTAGCGCGACATGTCGATCCCGGTCACTTCGACGGGCACGTCTTCGATCTGGCGGCTGCTCAGCGACGAGGTGATGATCACGGTGATGTCGATGAGCTGATCTTCGGGCACGAGCGAGACGCCGTCCGGCAGATCGAGCGGGACCTGGACGGAGAACGTGCCGGTGCGGGTCGAGAGGTCGATCGGCTCGGTGCGGGCGACGTAGTTCATCTCGTCGATGGCCTGACGATCGCCGGTGACGGCCACCGTTTCGGGGTTGACGCTGGCGTAGCCCGCAAACAGGTAACCGCTGGGCGGCGCGCCGATGACGTTGGGCAGCACGCGCATCTGGATCACGTCTTCGCGGACCTGGATGTCCACCGAGCAGCTTACGTTGGACGGCTCCAGCGTGATGTTGCCCGTCACCTCGCGGTTGTCCTCGTTCACGGCGATGAGCGGCTGGTTGAGCTTGGTAGTCGGGTTGAGATCGTCGCTCAGCGAGAGGCGCACCTCGGCGCGGACGACGCTGTCCACTTTTTCGGCGCTGCCGCGCACGGTGATCTCGCTGGGGGAGCAGCTTTCGACGGTGGAGCTGTAGCCCAGCGGCGGCTCGCGCACGATGACCGCTTCCACGGGCACGCGCTTTTCGGCTTCGCGGTCCACGACGACGGACAACGTGCTGGGGCGGATCGCCACGACGCTGCCGTGGCGGGGCGAGGTGATCTTGCCGTTAAGCTCGATCCTATACTCGCCGGGCTGGTTGACCTGGCTGAGATCGGCGGAAATGGTGATGTCGTCGGTGGTCAGCAGATCCCATTCGCTCTGCTCGGTGCGCACGACGATGCTGGCGTTGGTCGTGGCCTGATCGACCAGCACGTAGCCGTCGGGCACGGTGTAGTCGATGGGAATGCGGGTCAGCTCGCGCTGTTCGACCGGGTTGTTCGACATTTTTGCCGCGACCCAGATCGTCATGGCGAGGAGCAGGGAGGCCAGCAGCCACCCCAGATTGCGAATGAGAAGCTGGAAAAGCGATTGCTCGCGCATGATTTGGTCCTAGAGCATGTGATGCGCCTGATGTGCGATCACGATCGCGCGCATCACGGTATTGGTATGGGCGTAGAGCACCTCACCTCCGGCCCCTCTCCAACTGGATTGGAGAGGGGAGACGCGCCCTCTCAGGCGGGCCTCGCGGAGCGGTGATCCTTCTTCACGGACGTGAAGAAAAAAGCAAAAGCAGGGCGGAGTAAGCCCCGCCCCTACGAAATGCCACGGGCGTGACCGGGCTTATCGCCGCGCGGTCAGGCTGCTTTGCGGCCTTGATCCGGCTTGTCGCTGCTGCGCAGGCGGGCCAGCTCGTCCCGGGCGCGCGCGATCAGCGAGGACCACGGGCTTTCGGATTGGGCCGCCGGGCTGGTATAGAACGCGTTCAAAATGGTACGCAGGCGGTTGGCGTCCAGCCGCCGGATCATACGACCCCGGTTGGCGACCGAGATGCGGCCCGTTTCTTCCGAGACGATCACGCACAGCGCGTCCGAGACTTCGCTGATGCCGAGGCCCGCGCGGTGACGCGTGCCCAGCTTGCGGTCGGTCAGATTGCGCCCGGACGACAGCGGCAGCACCGATGCGGCGCTGGCAACGCGCCCGTTGCGGATGATCACCGCGCCGTCGTGCAGCTCGGTTTTGGGCCAGAAGACGGTCAGGAACAACTGCGGGCTGACGGCGCTGTCGAGCGGAACGCCGGTCTGGATGAACTCGTCGAGCGAATCGTTGCGTTCCAGCACGATCAACGCGCCATGACGCCGCTCGGACAGGCGCGAGGCGGCGGCACAGATCGCGTCGATAATCTGCTCGTGTTCGGTGAAGGAGGGCGCGCGGCTGAACAACGTGCCCAATCCCGCGCGGCCCACCCGTTCGAGCGCGCGGCGCAGCTCCGGCTGGAAGATCACCGGGATGGCGAACGCCGCCGCCGTGATCAGGTTATTCAGCAGCCAGCGGAACGCGACCCAATCCAGCGCGGTGGCAAAAAACGCGATGACCAGCAGCACGACGATCGTGCCGCGCAGGAGCGGGATGGCCTGCGTGCCGCGCATGAGCATGGCCGCGGCGAAGATGATCGCCGCCACGACCAGCACGTCGGGCACGTCCGACCAGCGAAATGTCTCAAGCGTCCAAATCAATCGCATACAATACTTGCCCATTCACCCGCGTGCGGGCTTTTTTTACGGCACATGTCCCCACGTAATACACGGTCCGGGTGGAAAAGGCTCAGCCGCTCAACTGTTGGAGCAGCCGCCGGTAATCCTCGACCCGGTCGGGATTCATGCTGATGATGCGGCGGATCGTGACCAGCGCGTCGCCGTGCAGCCCGGCTTCAAGCTGAAGCTCGGCCAGCGAATCGAGCTGATCGACGGCCTTGTTGATGTTGTCGGTCTGACGATAGACCGCCGCGAGACGAGAGCGCAGGGCCATATCGCCGGGATAGCGCGTGACTTCTTCTTCGAGCACCTGAATGATGCGGTTGGCGCGGTGCTGCTTGGCGTAGACGCGCAGCAGGCCATCCAACTCGTGAATGGCGGAAATCGGATCGTTCAGACGGTAATGCAGATCGACCAGCGCGCGCCGGGCCTGTTCGTCTTCGGCGTCCAGTTTGCGGATCTGCTCGTAGGTGCGCATCGCACCGCGCAGATCGAGGCGGCTGATGTCGATATCGCCCATGCGGTGCAGGATGTGCACGATCTGTTCTTTGGGCGTGTCGATGCGCTGCGCAAGCTGGATCGCGGACTGGTAGGTCGCGCGGGCCGCGTCGGTATCGGCCAACTGGTAGTAGGCGTCGGCCAGATCGATGTACTGGTTGAGCACCTGATCCCACTGGCCGAGGTCTTGCAGAACTTCGATCAGGCTCTGGTGCAGGCTGGTGTCCATCGGCGCGACTTTGAGCGCTTCCTGCAAAATCTCGGTGGCGCGCTCGTTATCTCCGCGCACGAGGTAGGTCTTGGCGACGAGATTGTACTTGTTGATGGCGGCCTGAATGTTGTCGCGCTCCAACATGATCTGGCCGATGCGCCAGTGCAGGGGCAGATAGTCGGGCGCGCTTTCCAGCATATAGTGGGCCTGATCCATCGCCAGGTTATACAGCCCGTTGCGCATATAGGCGTCGATCAGGTTCAGGCCCTCGGTGATGCTGTCGTTGATGTAGGGCACGATGCTGATCAGCGATTCGGGATCCTGGAGCGTGATAGCTTCTTCGAGCTGGCGGCGGGTCTTGGTGACACGCTGCTTCCATTCCGGCCCGGTGAGCAGCTCCAAAAAGCGGTTATTCATGTTGCGAAGCTGCTGCTCGTCGGCCTGATCGATGCTGGCGGTCAGCTTGTCGTAAATGTCACCGAGCTGCTCGGCTTCTTCGTCCGAAACGGTCATGCCAATATCGACCAGCCGGAGCGCCTGCACGAGATGGAACGCCGCGGCGCGCGGATTGCCAAGCGCGTTATAAATCTGGCTGAGGCCGTGCATCGCCCCGGCAGCGAGGTCGGGATCGTCGGTGGTCAGCTCAAGGTGGCGCGCAGCTTCCTTCCAGCGCTCCATGCCCAGAAGCAGCACGCCCAAATTGAAGTGCAGGGCAGGGTGATCCATGCGCGCGGCGGCGGCACGCTCGTACGCGCCCAACGCCTCCGCAGCGAGATCCTGGCGGTGGTATTCGATGCCCTGGACCGCGTGCAGAACGCCCGGTTCGCTCATGTCGGCGTCGAACACGTACCCGGCAAGCGCGGCCATCGCGTTTTCGACCGCTTCACCGATGGGGCCCCACGGGTTCGTCTCAGCATCGTCGCGATCGTCCAGCAGTTCAAGGTCGTTCTGCCCCGCCTCGAAGCCCCGGCTGCGCTTGGGTTCTTCCTCAACTTCGGATTCGTCGATCAGGTCGGGGGAGATGGGCGCGCCGGTTTTCAGGGCTTGCAGTGTGTTCATGGCGCTGGAGTTCTTGGGATCGATGCGCAGGGCACGCTCGACGGCCTGCGTCGCAATGTCGATCCGGCCCGCGCTCTGGAAATCGAAGGCGAGGCGGAGATACTGGTTGATCGACTTTGATTTCTGGCCGGTGCGTTCGTAGGCCATCGCAAGGCGCTGGTGAATGTTCGCCAGACCGCTGGTGAGATGTGTGGCGCGCTCCCAGTTGGCGATGGCTTTTTCGAGGTCGCGCTGGGCCAGATAGACTTCCGCGACGTTAATGTACTGCTGGGCGGCTTCTTTCATGCGACCCAGACGTTCGAGCACGTCGGCGCTTTTTTCCAGCGGGATTGGATCTTCGGGCGCAAGCTGGTGGGCGCGGGTATAGACCTTGAGCGCGTCCTCAAGCCGTCGCGCCTGGAGCAGCGCCAGCCCCAGGCTGTTGTGCGCCGCCGCATCGTCGGGGAATTCCTGGACCGCTCGACCGTAAGCGGCAATAGCCTTGTCCCACTGGTGATCCCAGGCCGCGCTGTGGCCCATACTCATTGCTTGCTCGTAAATGGGGCGGTTGCCAGGCATGTCGCGCTTTATCCTCGCTTGAAAAGGGTTGGCCGGACTGGCAGCGGGCTGCGAGCACAATACCCCGGGTAGGGGCAGTACTGCCTGCCCCTACACCTGGGGGAATGTACTTTCGCCAGTCGTGTGCGCGCTGCTCGCGGGCGCTGCGATCCGGGATTACTTATTTCTTGTGCTTTTTCTTGTCCTTGTCGCCCTTCTTGGACGTTTTTTCGGCGTCTTGGAGCAGGGTGACCAGGATCGCTTTCTGCGCGTGCATCCGGTTTTCGGCCTGCGGGAACAGCCGCGAGTGCGGACCGTCCGCGACCTCGTCGGTGATCTCGTCGCCACGATGGGCGGGCAGGCAGTGCAATACAATGGCGTGATCGGCGGCGTGGCTCAGCAGCTCGTCGTTGACCTGATAGGGCGGGAAGATCTGCTTGCGCTTCTCAAGCTCTTCTTCCTGGCCCATGCTGGTCCAGGTGTCGGTATAGACCGCGTCCGCGCCTTCGACGGCGGCGACGGGGTCGGTGGTCATTTCGACACTGAAGCCGTCCTGCGCGATCTGCTTCGCCCTGGCGATCACGTCCGGGCCGAGCTGGTAGCCTTCGGGGCTGCCGATGGTCATCTTCATGCCGAACTGGGCCGCGCCCATCAGCAGGCTGGTTGCCACGTTGTTGCTGTCGCCCACGTAGGCCAGATGCAGGCCCTGAAGGTGATCAAATTCTTCGTAGATGGTCAGCAGGTCAGCCATGCCCTGGCAGGGATGGTTGTAGTCGGTCAGGCCGTTGACGATGGGAACCGGGCTCCACTGGGCCAGATCGAGGACGTGCTGGTGGGCAAAAGTACGGGCCATCACGATGTCCACGTAGCCGCCGAGGACGCGGGCGATGTCCGCGATGCTCTCGCGCTTGCCCAGACCGATCTCCTGGGGGCTGAGATAAAACGCGTAGCCGCCGAGATGCACCATGCCCATCTCGAAGCTGACGCGGGTACGCAGGGACGGCTTCTGGAAAACCATCGCCAGCGCCTTCCCCTTCAGAATAGGCTCATTGCCGCCCGCGCGCCATTCCTCTTTGAGGTCAACGGCGAGCCGCAGCATGTCCCACAGGTCCGATGAAGTCCAATCAGCCAGTTCAAGGAAGTGTTTCACGTGCTGTTCCTTTGTTGCGCCCAAGTGGTGCGAGTACATGGTGTGATTATCCGGGTAGTATAGCAAACAAGTTCTGATCTCGCTTGCGTATAGTGCAGCGAGCCCGCAGGCGTGCAGCTGAGAGTATGGGATTGTTAAGGTGCGCGGCCCGTCCGGAGGTCCAATCTGGGACGGGCCGTTTGCTATTGCTCTTCACTTTAGCACATTCGTTCTGAGTTGAAAACGTCGCTTGCAGTGGTTTTTAATGGTGACTGTTAATGACTAGAACTAGCCAGCCTGAAGCAGCAGATAGGCGATGCTGCTGACAAGTGCGGCTAAAAAGCAGGCCGCCAGCGGCACGCCGTCACGTGTTGAAACGGCGAAGCGATCGATCGTGTCCGGTGTCGCGGGACCGGTGAATCGCCCCGCTGTGAGGGTTAGGCCGCCTGCCGTGCGGCTGATCGTCACGACGCGCGGCTTGGTGTAGCGCGGTTGCGTCGCGACGATGATCACGCCGAGAAACGACAGAAAGAAGCTCAGCAGCAGGCCTGAAAGCCAATGAACGCCCTGGTGTTTCGCGACCTGAAGGGTGTCGAGTGTTTGCTGGCGGACCTCCCAGTTAGCCTGACTGAATCGCTGTAAGGCATACTGGAACGTGTCCCCTGCGCCATTCCCCGACCCTGGCAGAATATCGTCAACTGCCGGGAACTGCGTCAACTCCTCGATGCGCGCCACCAGCACCCGCACTGCGTCGCCGGGTCGCTTCTCCGCCCACAGTTGCTTCGCCCTGGTCACTGCCGGATCTTCCATGTCATCCCCCTTTACCATGCCCCGTTCACAGATGACGTTAGCATAGCATGAGGTTGACGTTCGCGCGCCTGAAAAATTCGTGAAGAGCAAATTGTTAAGGTGCGGCTATCGCGCCCCCGGCGCGAGGCGTACAATGGTTGCGGCTGCCCGTGCTTTCACCACGAGCAGGCCGGGGCGAAGCTACGCGACTGCCGTGGCTTCGCCCACCCTCTGCCCCTTTGATTCGTCTTCGATATACAACAGGTCACCAACCGTGCACCCCAGAAAATTACAAAGGGTGGCAAGGGTGGTGGCATCGAACTGATCGTGCTTTTGCTGAGCGAATCGTGAAAGGGTCGCCGGCGTCAAGCCGATTTCCTCCTGGATTTCGCGGTACGTCCAACTCTTGTTTTCGACGCGCCGCTTTCGCTCCAGGAGTTCCGTGAAGCGGTTCTTCACTCGTGCCATTATAGCTCCTGGCGATTATCGAGGTGAACAACTTCATTATAAGGTTAGAGTAAATTGTTTGTCAAGGCGATAACAGGCTGCTTGACATGAGGAAGAAATGGAGAGATAATGTTATTAACTTCGATAACGAAGCCCGCCCCCGTTAGCTTGGCGGCACCGGGGGCGGGCGGTAGACACAGGAGTGAGTCCGTATGTCTTCCTCTATTGTATCGCCTCGACGCCCCACCCGCCAGCGTCGCCAGCGCAGCCCCAAAGT
>NZ_DAISHJ010000070.1:0-18322 GCF_036822615.1 Aggregatilinea sp.
GTGACAGCCGGCTGTCCTGCACCGTTGCCCGCCGCACTGAAAAGTACGGTTGTGCAGCGGAGCGCGGTGCCCTGATAATCGTTCGCTCGGTCATGACTGCGCGTGCTCTTCAGAGGATTCTGCGCGGACGGGTCGCGGGTCCAGTGCCTCGCGTGCGCACATCAGGTGCAGGTGTGCGTCGGCCAGGTGCAACGGGATCGACCCCGCGCCGCCGTACTGGTCGATGGCGTCCAGCCAGGCGGCGTAGATCTGATCGCTGATGATCTGAAGATCGCGGCGTAAGTTAGGCGCCGGTGACGTCGGGGTGCCGTTCATCACGCCCCCTTGCCGGGCACATGCCAGGCGCTGACCGCGATGCCCACCGCAACGATCAGGGTGACGATCGCCACGACCGCGAACGCTGGGCCGACGACCTCGGCCAGCAGTACGGCCACGGCGATCAGCAGGGTGAGCGCAGCGACGAGCGCGACGTCGAGCAGCCAGGCGGAGCTGGACGTCGCGCGGCGGGCCTGCATGGCGCGCCGGTTGCGCGTCAGGGTGGCGTAGTCATCGACGGCGCCGATCGGGACGCGTGAGCGGTAGGATTTGTGGTTCATGGCCGTGCTCCTTCTAATCATTAACGGTCACCAGTAGCAGTGATTGTTAAAAATCAGCCGCTAAGGGTTAGAACTGTTGTGCTATTATGAACAAAGAAATATCCCCGCGGTGGAGTCGTGCTATACTGGGATTCGCATGGTCTGTCCGGCCTCGAATTCCAATCTGCAAACGAGGCGAAAAATGCATACCTTACGAACGGCGGCGGAATCCTTCCTCCTCGAGGACCGCAGTCCGGCCACGCGTCGCACCTACCGCCAGGTGCTCGACCGGGCCCTGTCTGCCCTCGGACCGGCGCGAGACGTCACGTCGGTCACGCGGGATGACATCCTGCGGTACATCCAGTCTCTACGGGAGCAGAGCGAGCGGTACGCGGATCATCCGCGACGCCCTGCTGAGCGCGGCAGCCTGTCGCCGCGCACCGTGCAGAAGCATTCGCAGACCCTGGGCACGTTCTTCGCGTGGCTGCAAGAGAATGGCTACCGTGAGGACAACCCGGCCTCGAAGCTGCGCCTGCGCAAGTGGAAGCGCCCGCCGGGAGAATCAAAAGCGGCCACCCCGGAGGAGCTTCGCGCGATTCTGCACGTGGCAGAAGCGAAAGCCGCTCTTGGGAAGCCGCTGCATCTTGCTATTTTTTTATTTTTGTGTGACACCGGTTGCCGCGCCGGTGAAGCTGCCAACCTGGTGGTCGGCAATCTCCAGCTCTCCAATCACTGCGCCTGGACGGTCGGTAAGGGTGACAAGGTGCGTCCCCTGTTCTTCGGGGTCCGGACCGCAGAGGCCTTGCAGGCCTGGTTGGACGTCCATCCGCACCCGACGACCGAGGCCCTGTTGTTCGGAATGGAGGCGGACTCCATCTCGCAGGTAGTCGCCCGGATGGCGCAGGTGGCGGGGTGCACGCGCGCGATCGGCGCGCATGCGATCCGTCACCGCGTCGGCCAGGTGTGGCAGAGCGCGAAGATGTCCGAGCAGGCCACCCAGCTTAAGCTGGGACACGACAATCCGTTGATCACGATCGAGATGTACTATAACACGTCATGGGAGCATATTCGTTTCGCCAGCGAGCGCCTCGCCCTGGCCGCCATTGATGGCGTGCCGGACGAACCGCCCCGCTTGGCGCCTCCGAAAGTGGTCCCGATTGCTCGAGCGACCACGCGGGCGGAGGGATTGAGGTAAACACGGGGGCGTTCCGGTCAAATCGAAGGTGCGTGCAAGAGGCCCCCGGTTCAAATCCGGGCGCCCCGACAGGAAACGGCTCACCTGAGTAATCAGGTGAGCCGTTTTTGTTTTGCGGGCCTTCACATCCTGAAAAACGCCGCATAGATCTTATGCGTTACTTCTGACGATCACGCGCGCCCAATTAGTCCAGGTCAGTATTTAGGGGGCTTGCCCTGCCCCCGCAAGGCAATGCCAGGACGACGCTACAGCCAACGCGCAGCTTCACCCATTAGAGCCTGTCGTGAACTTCTAGCCTCCCAATCCCCTGGCCCCTTCCCTCACGCAACCCTGTTGCGCGGGGACCCCGGGGAAAAACGGGCGGAGCAAACCCCGCCCCTACGAATCCCGGGATAATAAACGCATGAATAACCCGTTTTCTCGTTCGAAAAGTGCATAACAACCCCTAGTGGCGTGTTACATTGCCGCCCGCCCGTCACGGACGGTAGTAAGCGAAATTTTACAAAGTTAACACAACAATTTCACTTGAAGTAAAACTGAAATGCTCGTATTCTAAGTGACAGGTACATAACACCGTCTTGGGCATCTGCACCTCCACCCCTCCTATTACCCAAGATTCGACCCTCTCATTTTATGTGTGGCATTCTTTCATAGGCGGGGATATATGGAGCACTGCGCTCAGGGGCATAAACTCCTGCTTGGGTTTATTGTTGTTTTGTTCGCACTGGGCGGCGTGGCGCTGCCCGTTCACCACGCTGAAGCACAGACAACGTACATCGTCACGTCGGACGTGGAACTCGCCGCGGCGATTAACGCAGCGAACTCGTCTGCTGGGGCCGACACGATCTATCTCCACAATAATTTCACGCTCTACTACGACCCTTCCGTCCCAACGAACTGGCCCACCATCACTAGTGATGTCACCATCACGACCGAAAACTACCCTAACTATGGGTGCAGCAGCACGGGGATATGCGGCATCGGCGGTTACGATCTCCGCCAGATCTTGAAGGTGGGCGGTGGTGGAAACCTGACGATCGACCGCATTTTTTTGACGGATGGCTATTCTGACTACTGGGGCGGCGCGATCTGGAACGGCGGCGGCGCCGTCACGATCCGTAACAGTTGGATCAGTAACAACGCGATTGGCACGAGTGTGACGGGGACACACGGCGGCGGCGCCATCTACAATAGCGGAACCCTGATCATCGACAATACGCTGTTTGATGGCAACATGGTCCTGTACGACGGGGCTGAGAGCGGCTTGATTCGGGGCGGCGGCGCGATCTACAGCAGCGGCGGATCCGTAACGGTCAGTAACAGTACATTCCGAAACAATTCCGCGAACGGCACCGGCGGCAGCACCGACGGATACAATGGCGGCGCGATCTCCACAATAGGCGGCACAATATCCGTCACGAACTGCCTCTTTCAAGGCAATTCAGCGACCCAAGAGGGCGGCGCTATTTTCCTGACGGGGCTCGGAAGCAGTCTCACCGTCGATGGCAGCACGTTGGCGACAAACAGCGCCCACTCAGGCGGGGCGATACTTGTCGAAATCGGCAGCGCCACGATCACCCGAAGCTCCATGATCGGGAACTCTGCTGTTAACGGCGGGGGACTCCTTACGGCGTCCGCTGACGCAACCGCGGTCATCGCGCATTCCAGCCTGATCAGTAACAGCGCTACGGCCTATGCTGCGGCAGTAGGCGGGCCGTACCTCTCCCTGTTGAACAGCACGATTCTCTACAACTCCGGCCCTTCCTCTATCTACAAGGGCAACAACGCCAGCCCAATCACCCTCGCCGGAACAATTGTGGCGCATACTCTGGGTGGGGTGAACTGCGTCGCCACGAGCGTCTTTTTCCCCATTACAGACGGTGGGTACAACGTCGCCGACGATGCGTCGTGCGGGTTTACCTCACCCGATTCGAAGAACAGCGGGACCATCACACTATCGTATTCCGACACGGATATCTTGCCCGCCCTGGACCCCGGCCACCCGTATACGCGCCGTCTCTATACGCCCACGGCTGGCAGCGACCCCATCGGCGTCATCCCGGTGGGCACGACCGTGTCCGTGCCGGGCGCAAGCTGGACGTGCAGCAATCCATCCACCGCGACCGACCAGATCGGCGGCGCGCGCCCACAGCCTGCCAATACCTACTGCGATCTTGGGGCGATCGAATCGGCAGCGTCGCGCAGCCAGCTCACGGTCACCAGGACCGGCACGGGAACAGGAACCGTCACGAGCAGCCCCGCCGGGATTAGCTGCGGGGCGACGTGCAGCGGGTTATTCGCGGGCACGGTCACGCTGACAGCGGTCCCTGCTGCGCATAATGTTTTCACCGGGTGGACCGGCTGTACGACGGTGGCGGGCAATACGTGTACCGTTTTGATGACCGCAGACCGGACCGTTCAAGCCGCGTTCGTGCCCGCCCTGGTTACGGTGAACAACACCACCGCCGATTTTGCGGAAAATGCTTCGACGTCCTTTACGGTGGCCTTGAACGGCGCGCCCATGGCGAACGTAACCGTTCCGCTGACCTCTACTACGCCCACCGTATGCACCGTTCCGGCATCTGTGACCTTCACCCCGGCAAGCTGGGGCGCTACCACCGTCACGATCACCGGCGTCGATGACAACATCGACACGCCGAATCGCACGTGCACGGTTACGCTGGGCGCAGCAACGAGCGCGAACACGGACTTCAACGGGGTCACGCCGTCGATCACCACGATCAGCCGTACCGTGCTGGATAACGACACGGCAGGCGTCACCGTCGCGCCGACGACGTTGAACCTGACGGAAGGAACGACGGGCACGTTCAATATCGTCCTGACGTCGCAACCCACGGGCGACGTCGCGTTCAACATCACGCCAAGCAACGCATCCTGCTCGGTCAGCACGTCGACGCTGACCGTTACGCCCGCGCTCTGGGCTACAGCCAACGCGATCACGGTGACGGCCCCTGATAATTATCTCGACGAGCCTAACAGCGTCTGCGCGGTCCAGATCACGACCGTGACCGGCATGGATCCGGCGTATAACGCCATCGACCCCGCCGACGTCACCGTGAACGTCGCGGATAACGATACGGCGGACGTCACCGTTACCCCCACCACATTGAACCTGACGGAAGGAACGACGGGCACGTTCGACGTCGTGCTGGCGTCGCAGCCCACGAGCGACGTGACCATCGGCTTCACGCCGGACAATACGTCGTGCACGCTCAGCGACGCGACGTTCACGTTTACGGATTTGACCTGGAATACCGCGCAGCAGATGACGGTCACCGCCACCGACGACACGCTCGCCAGACCCGACCGCGTGTGTACTGTGCAGGCGGTTGTGGTCACGACCACTGACACGAATTACAGCGCCATCGATCCTGCCGATGTCACAGTGAACATCACCGAAGATGACGTTGTGGGCGTCTCCGTCGCGCCGACCGCGTTGGCCCTGATGGAAGGGACCACAGGCACGTTCAACGTCGTACTGACCTCGGAGCCGACGGACACGGTGAGCTTTGACCTCGTGCCGGACAGCGCCGCCTGCACGGTGAGCGCGGCATCCGTGACCTTCCTGCCCGGAACCTGGAGCGTCAGCCAGTCCTTCACGGTCACCGCCATAAACGACGATCTCGACACGCCCGATCGACTGTGCACGATCCAGACCGGGCTCACGTCCAGTCTCGATACCACGTACGCGACTCTCACCGTGCCGGATGTCGCCGTCACGGTGCAGGACAACGACTCCGCCGGCATCACGGTCGCGCCAACCGCGCTGACCGTGGCGGAAGCGGGAACAGGCACGTTCCAGGTCGTGCTGACGTCGCAGCCAACCGCTGACGTGACGATCAACCTGACGCCGGACAGCGCCGCCTGCTCCGTCAATTTCCCGGCGCTGACCTTCACCGCCTTCACCTGGAACACGGTCCAGACCGTGACCGTCAGCGGCACGCCGGACGACCTCGTGACGGGCGTGCGCGGCTGTACGGTTCAAACGGTGGCAACCAGCACCGACGCCGCCTATAACGCGATGCCTGCCGATGACGTCACGGTGACCGTGACGGACGACGACACGCCGGGGGTCACCATCACGCCGTCCGCGCTGCTGGTTGGCGAAGGGCAAACCGGCACGTTCAGCGCGGTGCTGACGTCGCAGCCTGCCGGTGACGTGACGGTAAGCCTGACGCCGGACAGCGCACTGTGCTCGACCAGCACGGCGTTGTTGACGTTTACCGCCGCCAACTGGAATGTCCCGCAGGTGGTGACGATTACCGCACCGGATGACACGATCACGACCGGGGACCGGCTGTGCACGATCCAGACGATTGCGGCCAGCCCTGCGGATGCGAACTACAACGGTCTGGCGGTGGATGACGTGGCGGCGACCGTGGTTGACGACGACGTGCCGGGACTCACGTTTGCGCCCAATCCTCTGACGGTGGACGAGGGCACGAACGTCAGGATCAGCGTGGTGATGAACACGCAGCCCGCCGCGAACGTCACAATCGCGCTGGCGACGAACGATCCGACCTTGTGCGCGATCGATACGCCCAGCCTGACGTTCACGCCGCTGACCTGGGATCAGGTTCAAACGATCCAGGTGACGAGCCTGCAAAACAGCCACCAGGGCGACGCCCAGTGCACGATCATCACGTCGCCGGACGTCACGACCGGCGATCCGAACTACAACGGTCTCGATCCGGCCAATCTTGTGATCACTATCCGTGATGACGACGGCGGAGCCGCCAGCGACTACGTGGTCGGGCCTGCCGACCATGCGCGCGCGCAGGCGCCGCTGTGCGCGGACCTCGACGGATCGACCAGCCCAATCATCCGCGCGGATGTGCCTGCGGGCACCGTCCCGAACGGCAGCGTCTACTGCCGCATCATCACGGAGAACGGGGTCTATCGCAGCGGCGAACATACCGGCGAGGTCGGCATCCAATCCGTGCTGGAACTGGGTGTAATCCAGGCCGTGGACGTGTTCGGCTTGCAGGGGGACATTCCTGTGCCGGACTTCACCGGGAGCATCAATGTCTGCCTGGAAGAATCGGGGCGGTTCCTGTACCTGGACGCGACGACCGCGCCGCGCGTCGTCAGCGAGCTGCCGGTCTGGCTGGACGGCGAGTACACCTGCGCGAGTGTTGCCAACGCGGGGACGGTCGTGTTGGTCCAGGGCGCACCGGCGGCGATCGTTCCGGCGTCCTTAACCGAGCCTGCGGTCCCGTTGAGCGGCTGTATGGTCGCGACGCGCCGCATCCTCAACCTGCGCACCCTGCCCGATACCGGCAGCGCAGTGCTGACGCTCGTGCCGTACAACGTCTCGCTCACGGCGACGCAGCGGCAGGGAGACTGGTTCAACGTGGATTACCTGGGCACGCCGGGGTGGCTCAACGCGGCCTACCTCACGCTGCAGGGCACGTGCGGCTAGGCGCGTCACTCCCCCACTCGCGTACTGCAGCGGGGTAAAACTTCAGGCATGAACACTCAAGAGTCGCCCGGCAAATCGAGCGACTCTTGAGTAGTGCGTTTGGCTGGCTACGAGGATAAGGGGTGCTGTGCGTGCCCGGACTTGCTCGGGACGCTATTCATTCTCGGGAAACCATAACAACTGGGGCATAACAGGCTTGATCTCATCAAAACACAGCACTGCTCCATCCGCGGTGGCGACAGCAAGCTCCACAGGAACGCTTTGGAGCACATAGTTGAAAGCCACCGCCGACGCATCGGGTGCGACCACCAGGTAGTTGCCCATCCCCAGTGCATGCCTAAATCCAAATGCTTCGTTGCCTATCAATTTGACTGGCTCCCTGGCGCCCAACACGTAACGGTATAGTGATGGGCTCTGTTCACTCCCATCGAGCATCTGCGAAAAACCCCAGAAGTAAACAGCACTTGAATCACGCTGCCATGAAGGCGGCGCAACACTCGATATGTTCTGCGCCTCAAAATAGCTGGTGGAAACTGCTTCCACAACCTGGCCGGTCGCATCTAGAAACCAGAGTTCCGGATAACCGTTATCCGCGTAGTGTACGGCAGCCAGTTTTGTCCCATCCGGTGAAATACCCGCACAGAAACTCGTATTCGATTCAACCAGTGAGCTAATGTCCGTCACCTCGTTGAAATCACCGCGTGCATCGCGTGAAACCACCTCGACATCATACACATAGTAAGGTCTTGAGGCCCCATCCAACCGAGCTGCGGAGCTTTGACTTGTGCAAGTCACAATGTAGGCGAGCGACTGGGGCCAGTACAAAGCGGTCGAGCTATCGGGTGGAATGGTCAGTTCATACAACACCTGTATAGTTTCGCCGGAAGCAGTATCCGCTTCGACCAGACGGAACCTGTCGCTTTCCTCTCGGTAGAAGTAAATGAACTGCTCATCCTCCGACCATGTCACCTGGTATAGCAACTGTCTCACGCCACGATTAACGTAGTTGTTCTCATTGACAACCCTCTCAAAACAATGATGTAGAGCTCCTGCGCGTGTTATCAGGCAGAGATCCATCGTCTCATCGCCATGATGCTCCTGAAGCACAGCAAGATAAGAACCGTTTGGAGACCACGCAAGGGGCACTAGTCCGAGCCACAGGGACGGGTCATAGTAAAACACGCTCGAAGTCAATGTCTTCGCGTCCAACCGCATCAGGACGTTGGGGCTTCGTGTGTCAGTTCCCTCTACATCACCCACTCCAACGTAAAGTAAATCTGCAGGTAGATGCTGCGACGACCCTTTTTGCGCAGCGGCAGCGGGTGCGAAGAACAAACTCACGAGCACAATGATCCCTACTAAACGACGCATGGCCTGCCTCCTGGAGAAAGCCCGCACGTTTCGATCTGCATAAGAATTGCCGCTTGCAAGCTACTGTAGTCGCGAGGCGTGCAGGACGCCAGTGCGAGAAACGGAAAAAGGGCGCTCCGTGCGCCCCTATTCTCAAATGGCCTCCGACTACCGTCCGGATTTGTTCGGGATGCTACTTATCCTCGGGGAACCATAACAACTGCGACACGTAGGGCCGTATATCCTTAAAGTGGACAACGGTTCCATCAGCGGTCGCGATTCCAATCCATACCGAAAAGTTTTGGGGCGCATAGGTAAAGGCAACCGTTGCACCATCAGGCGTTGGCACCAGATAATCGCCGAGATACAGATCACCTTCCAGGCCAAAAGCTTCGTACGTTACATACGGGACGGGTTCTTCACCTCCCAATTCATAACGATAGAGCGACGCTTTCGCCAAACTGCCTGAGGGGAATATCGGTGACCGCCCCAAAAAGTAGACGGCGTCCGAATCAGGTTCCCAGGTAGGACATTTGAAAGCTCGTATCCCCTGCGCCTGAAAGTAGCTGGCGGGAACAGACTCTACCGTTTCGCCGGTCGCAGCCAGAAACAGGATTTCTGGATACCCGTTATCCGAATAGTGCAGCGCAACAAACCGCGTTTCATCCGGCGACAGCCCGGGACAAAACCGCGTGCGATTATCGAAGAGAGGCGTAATCTCGGTTGCCATACTGAAACTCCCATCCGCATCCGGCGAGACCACCTCAACATCATAAATCTCATTGCCTACTAGGAAATCCCCGGTTACTTCAAGCCCCACAGCCTCACGGAATGAGATGGCCATGATGTACGAAAGCGACTGCGGCCAGTAGAACGACGCCATATTCTGGGGGTACGGTTTGGTCTGTTCGTAAACGGTACGCACGACGTCACCTGAAGCAATGTTCGCTTCGACCAGACGGATCGTGTCGCCTTCATCCTGGTAGAAGTAGATAGACTGCTCATCCTCCGACCATGTTACCCAGTACGGCTGGTGGTCCATCGTTCGATTCCCGTACTTCTCGCGATTAATGACCTTCTCGAAGCAACGATACCGGATGCCCCCATAAGTAATCAGGCAGAGATCGATAACTTCGTCTCCGTTGTCACGGATAACGGTCAGATACGTTCCGCTTGGAGACCATGAGACAGGGATGAGAGCCATCTCCACCGACGCATCATAGTAGAACACGCTGGGCGTCAAGGTCTCCGCATCCAGCCGCATCAGGGTGTTTGGCCGCTGATAATCCGCCCCTTCTACATCGCCTAGCGTAACGTAGAGGAGATCTGCGGGTAGATGCTGCGATGGACCCTCTTGCGCGGCGGCAGTTGGTACAACGAACAAGCTCACCAATACGATGATACCCACCAGACGACGCATAGCCTGCCTCCTGGAGAAAATCCGCGGCTTCCATCTGCAAACGAATTACCGCTTGCAAGCTACTGTAGTCGTGTGTCGAGCAGGACGCCAGCGGGCGTTTGAGTCGTTCCTGGCTCAGAACACCGTCCACGGTTGAAACGAGCGCGTGCAAAGGGTCGCTAACGCATATCATTTACTTTAAGTTAGATGTGTACAAATAGATTATTTGCAGTTTTGCTCGACTTTCGACCGCACCAAATATAGACTGGAAACAGCGAGTGCCTTTTAGCGGAGGAGATAAGGTTAAACGTGGAGCACATGAGCGGCGAAGCGCTCTTCAAAACTGTCCAGGCATTGGCAACTGACATCGGGCCGCGCCCCGCCGGACACATCGAGGAGCAGCAAGCGCGTGATTATCTGCGCGGCCAACTCGATGCGGCGGGCATCGAGGATATAGAGACCTTCCAGTTTTCTACGATCGACACGTGGGGCTACAGCACCATCGCGCCCGTCGTTCTGACGCTGGCAGGAAATGCCCTGGCGCGGCGAGGAAACGCAGGACGTTTCGTGGGGGGTCTGGGCGGATTGGTTGGCGCGTACAACCTGTGGCAGGCGATGACGGCCCGCGCACAATATCAGGCGTTGTACAAGCTATATCCGCAGCACCCGTACGGCGGCTCGCTGCTGGCGCGGATCAAACCCACCGGCGAGATCAAGCAGAAAGTGATGCTGATCGGCCATACCGATACGAACAAACACCGGCTGACATTCTCGGCACAGCTCAAGCACAGTATGCAATCCTCCTCTTCATCGCTGCTGGCGGCGACCACCCTCAACGCACTCGCCATGTTATTCGGGTGGAAGGCGATTCGAACCCTGACCGAACTCTATCTGGGCGTGGGAACGGCGACACTGATCGCCGACGAGATCGGCGATTTTGTTGACGGCGCAAACGATAACGCCTCCGCCGTGGCCTGTACGCTGGGCATCGGCCAGCAAGCCGCCGCGTCTCCGTTGGAACACACCGAACTATGGCTGGCCTTCACCGGATCCGAAGAAGTCGGCCACATGGGCTTAAACGCCATCCTGGACAAATACGGCGAGGAACTGCGCGACGCGTGGTTCATCGATTTTGAACTGGTCGGTTACGGTGACATCGCCTACGTTACCCGGCACGGCGGCCTGACCTACTTCGCGCCCTACCGCCCCGATGCCCAATCGGTCATGGTGGCAAAACGTGTCGAGGAACAGCATCCCGAGTTAGGCGTCAGCGGGCGCGAGATCGTCATCCTGGAAGAAGTGATGACTCTGCGGCGGCGAGGTTTTCGCGGGATATGTCTGGTGGGGCTGGATGAAACGGGCTGGTTGACCAACTGGCATCGTTACAGCGACAATGCCGCCAATATCCAGCCGAAATCGCTGGAACAGGCGGCACACTTTGCCTGGGCGATGATCCAGGACATCGACAGCCGCACCACCGAGGCGGGATTACCGTAAAAAGAAATGCCCCGCGCCTTTTCTTACTCGCCGCAACAAACATCACTGGTGCCCCATGAGCGCATCGCCAGGATGCGCTCATACCCCCTACTCCAGCCCCCACATGCGTGGAACGTCCTGTCAGTTCCGGCGCGCGCCCCAAATACACCCCTGTTCTCTTTATAATATTGGCGGTTATAATATGGTGGTTAGGTTATCAGTTTTCAAACAAAAGTTCATTAGTAATTCGTCCTATTTTTTTATTAAAGTTCAAGATCTCTTCCCTATAATGGGGAAAGGATAACTCAATGCCCCTGCGCTCCATAGCGAAAGAGCGCGTGATTAAGAGGACCTGATGCCGCTTCGCTGGAAAACAGCCCTTATCATTGGAGTCGCCATCTGTGGCCTGCTGCTGTGCATATTCCTCTTTGCCCGGCTCATCGTGCTCAACAGCTTCGAGGACCTGGAACACAACAGCGCGCACCGCGATCTCGAACGTATTACGAATGCCCTCGATAACCAGGTCGATCATCTGGAAAAAACAACCACCGACTGGGCGTATTGGGACGACACCTACGTTTTCGTGCAAGATCTCAACGACGCGTACAAGGCTGCCAACCTTACGGACGGAACCTATACCACGCTCAACCTGAGCTTTATGCTTTTTCTGGACGACACGGGCCAGATCGTCTACGGCAAGGCGTACGATGTCGAACTTGGGCAGGAGGTCTCCCTGCCCGTGGGCCTGGACTCGTCCCTAGCTTCGGACCTTCCGATCGCGGATGGCAGCGCCACCGGCCTGCGCAGCGGCGTGCTGATGCTGCCCGACGGCCCCATGTTGATTGCCGCTGGCCCGATTCTGACGAGCAACATGGAAGGGCCAGCAGCCGGTACGCTGGTTTTCGGTCAGGCATTCGGCGACACGCTTCTGACCAATCTTGCCGAGTCCACGCGCCTCTCGCTGGAGATGTTCCGATGGGACGATCCGCATCTCAGCAAAGACATACGCGCCATTTCGGGCACGCTATCCGCGCAATCGCCCCTGGAAGTAAGTCCGTTGAGCAGCAGTACGCTGGCCGGGTATGTCCTGATACCCGACCTCTACGGCAATCCGGCTCTGATCATCCGCACCGAATCGCCGCGCGGCATCTATGCTGAGGGTCAACGTACCCTGGCATTCTTCATGGCGGTGACCCTGGGCATCAGCCTGATCATGGCTATCGTGCTGCTCATTCTGCTCGAAAGATCGATCCTGACCACCGCGCAGATGGGAGCAGTGCTCGAGCACAGCAGCGACATCATCGTCTTGACGCGCGCCGATGGCCGCATTGCGCACGTCAACCCGGCCTTCAGGCAGAAGTACAACGGCGAGAGCATCCAGTTTGCCGGGCGGCCCCTCGCCTCCCTGTTCACAGGCGCGTTTAACGAGGTCGTGTCGGATGCGGTACGGGACGTGCTGAGCACCGGGACACCCCGCCAATTGGACGCCGATCTGGCCGCCGGGTCCGGCAAGGACCTGTACATGAACGTGGCGCTGTCTCCGATCCAGGTTGGCCGTGACCCCGTATCCGGCGTCGTGTGCAGCCTGCGTGACATCTCCGAACACAAGCGCTTAGAGGCGAAACTCCGGCAAACGCTGGCACACGAAACGGAACTCAAAGAGCTTAAATCGCGGTTCGTGTCGATGGCATCCCACGAGCTGCGCACGCCGCTGGCGGTCATCCTCGTGTCGAGTGACATCCTGCTGCATTATGCCGACCGGCTCAACAGCGACCAGCGCATCAAAGAACTGCGCCGGATTCAAACGGAAGTCGATCGCATGGTCGCGGTGTTGGAGGACGTGCTCACGCTGAGCCGGACCGAAGCCGACACCTTCGAGATTCGCCCGGTGAGCACCGATCTCGTGGACTTGTGCGAGGATCTGGCGGCACGCGCGCAGAAATCGCGCAAGGAGACGCACGTCATTCACGTCGAGGTCAACGGCGACCGAGACATACGTATGGTGGATCGCAATCTGATCACGTACATCCTGAACAATTTGCTATCCAACGCGCTGAAGTACTCTCCGCCGGACAGCCCGGTGACCTTGACCCTCACCTACCAGCCGGACGAGATCCGGTTCCAGGTCACAGACAAAGGTATCGGCATTCCACCCAAAGACCAGGGTCGCCTGTTTGACGCCTTCTTCCGTGCCTCCAACGTGGACACCATTACCGGGACAGGCCTGGGGCTGGCTATCGTCAAACAAGCCGTGGACGTCCAAGGCGGCACGATCACCTGCGAGAGCGGGGTGGGCAGCGGATCGACGTTCACCGTAACGATCCCCGCGCTGCCAGCCCCTGAGCAGTCTACAGGGCATGCGCCAAGCGAGGCCGCAGTCGCCATCCAGGGCGTTTGAGGCGTGAGCGCGTCCTGGTCTTGGCCACCGCAAGCCGGACCGGCACGTTATCCCAACCTCCTTGAAAAGAGACGATAAATAATAGATGCGCGGGATCCTGCTTAATTGCTCCCGCGCATCTTCTTTCTCAGCGGACTTATAGTATTAGTATGCAGAATTCGGCACCAGATGAATAGGCGCCAGACTGCCGCTACTCGAACCGAATATCATCCAGATAGATTGTTATATCTTTTCGATCGTTCGTCACGAAGACGAACCCGCCGCCAATTCGGCTCAGATCAGCGTTATCCAAATAAATCGTGTACTGGGTCCAGACGTTCGAAAGCGAAATCAATCCGGTTGAGATGGCGGGATTAAGACTATCGCATAACGTTTGGCCCGCGTTACAAAGTCCCCCAACCTTGAACTCAACATATTCATTTCCCTGTTCGCCGCGTGCCCAGAACGTCAGTTTAGTCCAGCCACTGAGGTCTATGCCGCAAGGCATCTGCTGCCAGTTGCAGCTTGCCGGAGTCCACCAATAGATGCCACCCCACCCTTCCGTGCATCCATAGTATTTGTAGTCGATCTGGATAGCGGTCGAGCCCGAATGAGGATTTTCGCTGTACCCTTCTTCCATGTGGAGGTTGTAATAGCAGCCCATGAACCCGGAAGGATAGAAACGATTGTCGCTAGATTGGGCATCGGAATAGATATATACCGGGGGGCGAGAACCACTGAACAGTTCTTCAATGCCAGCTTTAGGGCTACGGTCATTTAGAAAGAGGCCCCAATGCGCCCCTACACCGCCCCCTTCCACTTTCCAGGGTTGGTCGAAGGCTTCGAAATAGACAAAAACGACAGGGGTCTCTTTCAAGCGAAAATAGTACTCGGCCTGCCGCAGCTCGCTGGTGGATTCGGCACCGGCAGTCGGCAATCCGACTTCCTTGAATACAACCGGCCTCTCCGCCCCTACCGCATCCAATAGATTCTCATACTGGATTTTGGTCCACTGAGCAGCATCAGCCGGATCGGTAACATGGGCCCAGAAGGGATGAATATTCGGAAAAACCCAGTCTCCTACGTCAAGAACACCGTTTTCAACATCTTTCTCGTAGAGCGGCTGAACTTCGGTGGTTGTAACCGGCTTGCCCGTTTGTGCCTTTAGATCAGCCATAGCAGCTTCGAGGGTAGCAAAATCATACCGGTCATTGTATAGACCTTCATTCCCGACCACGTAACCATCAACATAATCAACGGCAGCTACTGCAGCAGCTGTTTCGGCTTCACTCCCCGGCGTCCAGATGCCCATCACGACACCTTGAAAACCTACACCACGCGCCAAGCGGGGAATTTCGGCCATTGTTCCTTCTGAGCCGTAGGTCACCACCCCACGGAATCCAACGTCAAAGAGCATTTGGAGGTCGTCAGAAATATCCTGTTCGGCAGGCATACTCCCAACTGTTGGATCATAATGCGTCGGCGCATAAGCGATCCAGGAAAAGTCGGTGAATTTTTGATACAGATCATCTATCTGAACGGTGAGGTTGTCTTCTCTATCTATCTGATAATTAGCCAGGGCGGGAACGGATTTCGGGATTCCGGGTAAGAAGACAATAATGGTCAGTAAACCGAACACAACACGAAGTATTTGCCGGGACCTAAAAGTCAAGCGTGATGATCGACGCATTTTCACCGAGTTGCTCCTTCCTTAGAGCGATGCACATAAAAACATTTGGTTATCCAGGTACAAAGCTAATTTCGGTAATACAGATGCTGCTGTCTCGCAGCCCTTCGCCTACGTCGTAGTTGATTCCAAACACTAGCTGGTTGAGAGATTCCAGTGTCGTATTTTGGTCTATAAACCTGTCTAGGCTAATCTCAATTGGCTGACTGGCCCCTTCGGGAGGCACACGCTCCATATCTTTGTGCTGCTTGACCGGATCCTGGGTATCGTTAATCAGTCCTATTTGGAACTGCTCGCTACCACGAAGACCTTCTGCTCGCAGAAGCAAATAGGCAAAGTTTGAAAGCGGCAAGATTTCAGAGGGCAAGTCCACAACACAACCGGCATACCCCCCAGCATTGGGAACCGACCACCCCATCGTGATCCCTTTGCAAGAGCCTTCACCGAATGCAACCGCAACGTAACTGCTGCCGCTGCCATCAGAAAAGCCACTCGTCCGGCATTTTTCGGTTACGGCGTTAAGCTGCAAAGAAGCTTTATCGGGGGTAGCAGTCGGCGATGGCACAGCACAGCAGGTCGCTGTAGGCAATAGCAGGCTATTTACGGTAGGAGTAGGATTCTCGTGTCCATTCGTTGAAATTAATCCGAATATACTTGTGATAACCGCTCCTGTAATTGCTGCCAGGACACCTCCAGTGATTAACACGCGCTTCAACTCCGCCAAGTATCGCCGTGAACTTCTTCGTTTACTCATGGGCATCTGCCATTCTTGGGTTGGAGTTCCAAAGACGTCTAAGTATTCTGATGTTAATTTTTTTGAAAATAATTATCAAAATTATTGGATAGTATATACTCTTACATATTAGAACAAGGGAGATGCAAACACAACCCGTTCGAATATGCCGCCGGAACTTGTGCATCGAAGATATGGCGTGGGTGAATACCTGCTTACGGCGGAAAAGAAAAGACGCCTACATTGGTGTGCAGGCGTCTCGAATCACATGCGAAGCGCTGTGCTCCACCCTAGAGCGTGTTATGCACTTGTAGCCCCCTCTCATCCCGTGCCCGTGCCCCCAGGCAACCCTGCTGCGGGGAACGACGGGAGAAAACGGGCGGAGCATGAGGCCGATGGACAAGCGAGAAATCAGTTCTCCCGCTCAAAAAGTGCTAACAGCCTCCAGCTAGGTGAGGTCTTTGTAGCCCCAGACCTCGGTCAGTTCTTTCCACGGGTAGACGTCCGGCTTCTGGAAAGTGCGCTGCACAGCCTCGATGGATTCGCCCCGCACGTCGATGTCTTCCAGGCGGGCCGGGGACATGCCCGCGCGAATCGCCCATTCGAACGTCGGCACGTCGCTGACGGCGAATCCCATCACGCTGGCGGCGACCATGTCCGCCGCCAGAGGATGCGTCCCGGCGATAATCAGGTCCATATCGACCAGACGCGACGATGGCCCCAGCGACGGGCCGTTGCCCTCCATCGCCACCAGACCATCGATCACGGTCAGGCCGAGCTTGTTGGCCCGCGCCATATCCACGATCTCGATCGCCGTGCCAACGTCCGCATAGTCCGCGCCGAGGTCATGAACATAGGCGCGCACCGTGCCGTACTCGGTCCCCGCGTACAGCCCGATCATGTTTTTCAGTCCCAGTGTGACGGTTGCCAGCGTGTGCGTCTTCATGCGCGGCATCGACACCAGCAGATCGATCTCGGTGAGCGACCGGTGCAGCATGAGGGTCTCGAATACATAAGCATCCGGCACGGTCACGGCGACCAGCTCGCCGGTGTGCAGGTTCACCAGGGGGATGTTCAGGTCTTCGGCCAGACGGGTGTAGCCCAGCTCATCGAATATGAGCTGCTGCATCCGGTCGAGCAGGTTGGCATCGTGGGCACGATAGGTCTCGCCGTCGATGAAATTGAAGCCCGGACACGACGCCGATCCTTCCCCGATGCTCACCTCTTTGCCTGCCCCGATCAGCAGCTCCGCCAGGGCGCGCACGACGGCGGGATCGGTCGTGTCCGTCGCGGCGTTGTTGACCAGATTGGGCTTGAGCATGATGGAATTTTTGCCTTCCGTCACCGACTCGATCCCGCCCAGTAAATCAACCGCTTCTTTCACGGCGCGCGCCGTGTCGCCATCGCGCCGCCGGACGATGCTTACCCGGATGCCGTTTTCGGGCGTTCCAGACGACGCAATACGCGCCAGGGGCACCGTCGCGGCAGCCGCCGTCAGCACCTGCAGCCGGTGTAAAAATTCACGCCTTGTGATTGCCATGCCGGTATCTCCCGTTCTCCGTCAGGGACTATCAGGGGACTATCGATGTGCGTGGCCGACTGGATGGGAAGCACACCATAGAAATGCTGTTCGCAACTGTGGAAAGGGACGATAGGTGCTTTAAGCTCTAACTTGCGTGCGCAAAAATATAGTTTGGCAGCAGGCCAGCCACGCCTCATGTCAAGCGAGTACTGCCATATCATTTCCCTTCGTAAAACAAAAAACCGAAGAAGTGCTCACAAAGTGGAGCATCTCTCCGGCAGCGGTGATGAATGATGTGAATGTCTTCTGCCGCTAGGATGAAATCGCTGGTGGCGACATAGTTCCATTATATATGCAGCGGAGCCTTCGTTACGTTGAGACATCGTTTAGTTTGCCGGACCCCTCACGGTTATATGCCGTCTTCGTTAATAGCGCTGAGGCAGCGCGCCATCACGCGGCGCTCCATGCCCGTGCCAGTCGCCGGATATTAAACGTGTGCGGCGCGCGATGGATAAATGCTTTTAATGGACATTAAGAACGATTTATCCTGATTTGGATGTTTTTT
>NZ_DAISHJ010000070.1:18334-24659 GCF_036822615.1 Aggregatilinea sp.
AAATGGCCTTTGGTATGCCCTATCCCATACCTCTCAAGGAGATACAGCCATGCGTTTGTTTCGATTGTTAACGCTCCTGCTCGTCCTCACACTGGCCTTACCGCTCGCTGCGCCGCTCGGCGCGCACCCCGTCGCGGCGCAGGACGCGCCCGAAGTCGTGATCCTGCCGATCAACCAGGCGCAGTTCCTGCCGGGCGTTTATTTCGATCTGCGGATCGAAGTGCACGCCGAGGCGCTGCCGGAAGACTTCGCCGTGACGATCAACGACGAGGACGCAGCGGCGTTCTTCGGTGCGGACGCGGTGGAAGAAACCTGGAACGCAGGGGCGGACGACAGCCCCGCGCCGGTCGTCGCGTGGACGTGGCGCGACGTGATGTTCAGCGAGCCGGGCGCAGTCACGGTGGCAGTGGTGGCCGGTGGCGAAACCACCAGCGTAACCTACACCGTGCGTGAAGCGATCACCGACGGCACGGCGAAAAACGTGATCCTGTTCATCGCGGACGGCGGCAATACGGCGCTGTACACCGCGACGCGTCTGGTATCGCGCGGGATGGAGCAGGGCACGTACAACGGCAGCCTGAGCTTCGACAATTTCGAGGAAATCGGCCTGCTGCACACCTCCGGCGTGGACTCGATCATCACCGACAGCGCCAACAGCATCAGCGCGTACAACACCGGCCACAAGTCGTCCGTGAACGCGAACGGCGTGTATGCCGACTCGTCGCCCGACAAGCTGGACGACCCGCGCGTGGAAAAGTTCGCGTACGTGGCGAAGCGCGTGCGCGGTATGTCGGTCGGCATCGTGACCACCTCCGACTTCACCGACGCGACGCCCAACGGCGTGTGGGGCTATGGCCGTGACCGCAGTGGCGCGAGCCGCGCCGCGTATGCCGCGCAGATCCTCGACGACGGGCTGGTGCCCGAAGTGCTGCTGGGCGGCGGGGCAAGCTATTTGCTGCCGCAGTCGGCGGAAGGCTCGCGCCGCCAGGACGACCGCGACCTGTTCACCGAATACGAAGACGCCGGGTACACCATCGTGACGACGGCAACCGAACTGGACGCGGCGCTGGCCGACGGCACGCCCGATCACCTGGCCGGGTTCTTCACGCCGAGCGACATGAGCGTGTGGCTGGACCGCAACGTCTACACCGACAACCTGGGCCAGTTCACCGATCAGCCGGGGCTGGTCGATATGACGATGGCGGCGCTGGACGTGCTGAACCAGAACCCCAACGGGTTCTACCTGGAAGTGGAAGCGGCCAGCGTGGACAAGGCCGAGCACCCCATGGACTGGGACCGCGCCATCGCCGACGCGATCGAGTTCGACCGCGCCATCGCCGCGACGGTGGAATGGGTCCAGGCCAACGCGCCCGACACGCTGATCATCGTCACCTCCGACCACGGCCACGGCTATGACGTGTACGGCACGGTGGACGTGGAAGCGTTCAACGCCGCGAGCGACGACGCAGGCCGCCGCGAGGCGATCGGTGTCTACCAGAACGCCGGATTCCCGACCTACGTGGACGAAAACGGCGACTTCTTCCCGGACAGCTGGGACGTCTCCGTGACGCTGGCGCAGGGCAAGGTCGATCACCCCGATTTCACCGAAGACTTCCAGGTCAGCCCGGTGTACCGCGCGCCCGCGATCTGCGACGACCAGGGCGTATGCGTGGACAACCCCACTGACGACGAAAACGGCATCACCATGAGCGGCAATCTACCCGCGGGCGAGAGCACGAGCGTGCACACGCTGCAGGACGTGCCCGTCTACGCGACCGGCCCCGGCGCGGCGTACTTCGGCCACGTGCTCGATAACACCGACGTGTTCTTCGGCATGGCCGCGGCGCTGGGCCTGGACCCGATGACCGCCGCCGAATAAGTCCGAGCTTCCTTGACCACAGGCGCGCACCGGCTGCGGATGGGCGGGTGCGCGCCGTCCCGTGAAGGAAGCTCGTGAGCGAAAAGCAGTCGTTAGTTTTTAGTTGGAAGTTCTTAGTCAAGGGCAAGAGCCAAGAGCAAAGGCGGACCTCACCCCCAGCCCCAATCCGATCAAAGTGGAGAGGGGCGACAAGCAGAGGGACGTGGGGCTGAGATACCTCAGTAGAGGAGCGGACGAGTGAGAAAACGGTTGAGTTGGATCGCGGTCCCGATCATAGGGGCGGGCCTGCTGGCGGGGTGCGGCAGCAGTAACAGCGGCATCCAGCGCGTGACGCCGCTGCCGCCGGTGGTGGCTCAGAGCGCCTCTGCGACACCCACGGTCGAGGCGGTCACGGAGGAGGCGATCGCAGCGGGTATGCCCACGGTGACGGCATCGCCCTCACCCACGATCACCGCGACGCCGGACATGGCCGGGGATGCCACCGGAGCGACGCCCACGCCGCTGAGCGTGGAACTGGACGAAGGCGAAGCGCGCCGCATCGCCGCCGCGACGGATACCGCGTACCAGCCGACGGCGCAGGCCCCGGTGCAGTTCGAGTCGTTCCCCGTAGCGATGACGTTCGACGAGTTTTACGAGAAGTACGACATGCGGCGCGGCTGGATTCTGTCGGACAAGCTGGTGTCGCTGGACGGGCGGGAAGTGGTGATGGAAGGCTACATCGCGCCGCCGCTGAAGCCCAAGCTCGACTTTTTCGTGCTGACGCAGATCCCGCTGGCGATGTGCCCGTTTTGCAGCACCGACGCCGACTGGCCGGACAGGATCGCGCTGGTGTATCTGCCGGAAGCGACCCTGTTCAACAACCGCTACCCGGTGCGGATCACGGGGCGGATGGAGGTCGGGTCGTCGGTCGATGCGTCGTCGGGCATGGTCAGCCTGGTGCGCCTGTACGCGGACGAAATCGAGGTGTTGGACGGATGAACGTGACGTTTGCGGACCTGCGGCACGTCTATAAAAGCCCCGCGGGCGAAGCGCGCACCGTGCTCGACATCGCGCGGTGGGAGGTGGATGGCGGGCAGCAAATCCTGCTGCGCGGCGTGAGCGGCAGCGGCAAAACGACGCTGTTCAACATCGCCGCCGGGCTGCTCGCGCCGACCGAGGGCACGGTGACCTATGACGGGCAGAAGCTGTACGCGCTGGCCCCCGGCGAGCGCGACCGGTTCCGCGCGCGGCACACCGGCTACATCTTCCAGACGCATTATCTACTCGCGCCGCTGACCGCGCTGGAAAACGTGGTGATGCCGATGGCGTTCGCGCGCAAATATCCGGCGGGCCAGTGGAAACGCGACGCGCGCGACCTGCTGGGGCGCGTCGGGCTGGCCGAGTACGCCCATTACCGCCCGGCGCAAATGAGCACGGGGCAGCGGCTGCGGGTCGCCGTGGCGCGCGCGCTGGCGAACAGGCCGGACGTGCTGCTGGCCGACGAGCCGACTGCTGCGCTGGACGCCGGGGCCGCGCAGACCGTGATGGATCTGGTGCAGGCGATCTGCCGGGAAAACGGCGCGTCGCTGATCGTCGCCAGCCACGATCCCGCGCTGGCGGCGCGCTTCCCGCTGGCGGTCGATCTGGAACACGGACGGCTGATCGCGCAGGCCGCCGAGCCGCTGTACGCCGCATCCGAGGTGATGGCATGATTTACGACATGGCGGTGGCGTGGCGCAACCTGCACGCCCGCCCGATTCAGACGGCGATCCCCGCGCTGGTGATCGCGCTGGCACTGGCGCTCTCGCTGGCGGTGGCGATGCTCTCCGACGGCGCGAAAGAAGGCATCATTCAGGCCAGCGATCCGTTCGGCGTGATGGTGATCGGGGCGAAGGGCAGCAGCCAACAGCTCGTGCTGAGCAGCATCCTGCTGCAAGACGACCCGATCGGGAACATCCCCTACACGATCTACGACGACCTGGAACACGACGAACGCGTGCAGCTCGCCGTGCCGCTGGCGTTCGGGGATAACGTGGCGGGCGCGCGGCTGATCGGGACCAATCACGATTTCTTCGAGCTGCGCACGTCGCGCAGCGCGCCGCCCGCGTTCCAACTGGCGGACGGGCGGCTGTTCGCCGTGGTCGAGGATCACGAGCACGAAGAAGACGCCGAGCACGACGCTGAAGAACACGAAGAAGGCGACGAGCATCACGACGAGGGGCTGTTCGAGGCGGTGCTGGGCGCGACTGCCGCGAAAGACCTGGGGCTGAAGGTCGGGGATCAGTTCGAGACGACGCACGGCTTCGGGGAAGGCATCGCAACCGACCACCACCACGAGCCGTATACCGTGGTAGGCATCCTCAAGCCATCCGGCACGGCCTACGATGGCGCGGCGTTCACGCAGATCGAGAGCGTGTGGCACGTGCACGAGGTCGATCCCAACGATTCGCTGGCCCCGTACATGGGCGAACGGCTGGGCGCGTCGGATCAGGTGACGGCGGTGCTGGTGCTGCCTGCCAGCTTCGCCGGGCAGAACCAGATCTACCAGGAATTTTATACCGGCACGGAGGCGCAGGCGGCCTTCCCCGGTACGGAACTGACCGACCTGTTCGAGCTGATCGATCAGGCGCAGGAGATCCTGGGACTGATCGGGTACATGGTGCTGGGTATCGCGGCGCTGACGGTGTTCCTGTCGATGTACAACGCGACGGTCGCGCGGGAACACGCGATCGCGGTCATGCGCGGGTTGGGCAGCAGCCCGGCGCACGTGGTGCGGATCGTGCTGTTCGAGACGCTGTTCGTCACGCTGTTGGGGGCCATCCTGGGGCGTGTGATCGGGTATGGCGCGGCGCAGGTCGTCGCGGATGCGTATTCGGCGCGGTCGGCCATTCCGGTCCCGCTGCGCCTGCTGCCGGAGTGGGAGGCGCTGTTGTGGGCGCTGCCGCTGGGCGTCGGCGCGCTGGCGGGATTGGTCCCGGCGGCGCTGGCTTACCGGGTGAACGTGGTCGAAAAACTGTTTCCGTCATGAGGATGAGGTGGATCTATGGTGTTCTCAGTATCAGTTTCATATGGATCGTTCTGGCCGCTTGCGACGCTGTGGCGCAGGAGTATGTCGCGCCAGCGCCGCCAGCAACGGATGACGCGGATTCGCTCGACGCGGCGTGGATCGCGCCGGACTTCACGCTCGACACGCTGAACGGCGATCCTATCACGCTGAGCGCGCTGCGCGGCGGATGGGTGATCGTGAACTTCTGGGCGACGTGGTGCGCTCCGTGTGAAGCGGAGATCCCTGTGCTGCAAGCGCTCGCAGACGCGGGCGACGTGATCGTGCTGGGGATCAACCTGCGCGAGCCGCGCGACGACGTGGCCGCATACGCCGCCGGGCACGATATGCGCTACGCCGTACTGATCGATCCCGACGATGCCACACTGACAGCCTATCAGGTGATCGCGCTGCCGCAAACGCTGGTGATCGACCCGGCGGGCGTGGTGGTGTGGCGGTCGTTCGGGCCGCTGGATGCGGCGACGTTCCCGGCGGATCTCGCGGCGATCGCGGGATAACCGCGCGAGGGGGCGTCTCAACGCGCCAGCCATGCAGCCGGTTTGGGCAAGGAGTACAAACGCAAATAATAAAAAAAGGATTGAGCGCCGGAACGCCGCCGGGTAAAATATCCTCTTTCACAATGCATCCCGGTGCATCGACGCCCACCGGCACCCGCCGGTGACGCGATCCGGGTCTTCAACGCTCAATCGTTCGGTTCTGGGGGCAGCAAGCTGCGGGGATTGATACCCCCTCGGATCAGCACAGAAAGAGGTCGATCATGCTAGTCGATATGCTTGCCTCCTACATCGGCGTTTCACCCGTCGAAGTCGAGCGCCTGCTTGCCCTCCCGGCCACGTCGATTTACCGGGACAGAAGCTACCAGAGCCTCATCGCCCAGTTGGATGCCGAAGCACTACACGGGTCCGCAGAACAGGCGCACCAGATCTACGACGCCGGCGTGCCCGCCATCAAGCAAAAATACGGCTTGATGGACACCATCATGGGCGGCCACACGCTGAGCAACTGGACGCTGGGCTTTTTGATGTATCCCGAACGGCTTCAGGATATGCTGGCCCGCCACGCGGCGGTTCCCACCGACACCATCGCGGCGGCGCTACCCGAACTGTTTCTGCTGCTGGACGCCCTGCCCCAGGGCCGGGAAGAGTGGCAGCGCGCGCTGGCGGTCTTCACCCTGCCGCTGCTGGCGCGGGACATGTAAGCCCGGCGGCTGGAGCGACTTATAGTCCCATCTCCTGGTCCTTCCTCATGTAACACATGGTGCGCGGGGACCCCGGACAAACAAAAACAGGGCGGGTTTGATGCCGTTTAACAAAATAATCCGGTCGTCACCGCAACCTCACCCCCGGCTCCTCTCCAATCAAGTTGGAGAGGGGAGACAGGCAGCGCCCAACGGGGTTTTGTAG
>NZ_DAISHJ010000071.1:0-24655 GCF_036822615.1 Aggregatilinea sp.
CCTACAAGCAGCTCCTTTTTTTGTCAGTCCATAAACCTGTACATCGGGTTAGCTAAAAGCTTAAAAACACAGGTCAAAATCGTCACCCAGTACGCAGACGCTGCATAAAGGTGTTCAGCATGCGTCGGACTTCGACAAAATCTGCTTGAATACAGACGTAATCCGCGTCGGGTAAGAAGCCGAGATCGTGTGCCAGCAGCAGGTGATATTCCAGTTCACTGGCCGATCCCATCGCAATCGAGCAGAAGTGAGCGAATTCCGTATCACCGTTGCGCCCCGCACCCTCCGCGATATTGGCCGGAATGGACGCACATGCACGCCGGACCTGGCTCGTCAGACCATACAGCTCGGATTGCGGAAATGCCGCTGCAGCTGCATATACAGCCAGTGTAAGCTGATGCGACTTCTGCCACACCTGGAGCGTTTTGAAGTCTCGCACCCTCTTACACTCCTTTTTGCGGCGAACACGAGAGTGCTTTTAGCTTTTGGCTAATCGCCAACCGCTAACGGCTAATCGCTACCTGACGCGGCGTTCCCACTTCTTCTTGATCTCCACGTCGGTGACGTTGGGCAGCTCCAGAAAGTCCAGCAGCAGGCGCGTGAACGTCTCGATGTTTTCCAGCATGGGGAAGTGACGCCCGCTTTCCAGGCCGATCAACTGGAAGTTATCGCGCCCTTCCTTGAGCCGCGCGATCATCTCTGAATCGGGCGGGGGCAGGAACGTGTCGTTCGTGCCGTAGACGGCGATCGCGGGCACGGTCAGGCGCGCGAGATCGCGCAGGGTATCCACCCCGGCGAACGACGTCACGCTGCGCGCCACCGCCATCTTGTCCGCCTTGTTGACTTCGACCCTCAGCTTCTCCAGGTCCGCCCCGGCATCGACGTGCTTTTCCAGCAGCGTGACCGGATCGAGCACGTCCAGATGATCGCGCAGCGGATTCGGCAGGCGGCTTTCGGCATCGGGCGTGGACGCGGCAGGCGCAGCCGGAGGCGGCGTCACCGAAGGCGGCGCGCCCGGGGGAACCTGCGCAGGCGGCGTATTGCGCGATACCTGTGTCGGGGAGGGCGAGGACGACGAAGGCTGCGACGCACCGTCACCCGGCTTGGGCGGCTGCGGCGCGGCAGGAGTCGGCGAAGCCAGTCCGCCAGCCTTCTGCGCCTCAAGCGCGGCCTGCTGCAAGCGCGTCTTCATCTCGTCGGTGCGCGCGGGGATCGTGTCGGCGTTGGGAAGCTGCGGCGCAGCGCGGAACGGAGACTTGAGCAGCGTTTCGGCAGGCGAGGGCACCGATGCTGCCGGGATCGCAGGCGATACAGGCTTCACCGTGATAGGCGGATCGGGCGGCTTGACGGCGGCGGGCGGCGCAGCCGGAGGGGTGACCGGCTGGGCAGCGGGCGGCGGCTCAGGCGTGGACGTGATCAGCGGCGTGCCGGGCGACAGCCGGAACAGCGGCGGCGACACGGCCATCATACGCGGCACGCGATCCGGCTGCGTCATGGCGAAGTGCGCCACGACCGCCGCGCCCAGGTCGTGCCCGATCAGCGCAGCCTTGGCAATACCCATGCGCGTCATGAACTGGTCAATAAGCGACACCTGCGAGGCGAAATCGTAGTGGCGCGGGTCTTTGCCCGAATCGCCAAAGCCCCACAGGTCAATCGCGTACGTGCGATATTTCAAGCTGAGCTGTGACATCGCCGGAATCCAGTACCGCCAGGATCCCAGCCATCCATGCACGAGGATCACAGGCCGCCCCCGGCCCAACACCTCGTAATGGATTAGATCGCCTTCGACCGTAATTGCGCTCATAGTATTCCCATCGCTGCGCGGCGGCTCAGCCCAGGCCGCCCAGCCCACGGCTGGGACTGTCGATCCCGAGCTTAGCCAACACTTCGGCCACGCGCTTGATGAGATGATCGGGAGCAAACGGCTTGAGGATATAATCGTAGGCTCCGGCGTCCATACCGCTGTCCATCTCGGACTGCTGGCCTTTGGCCGACAGGAACACCACGGGAATGTGCTTTACATCATCCATCGTCTTGAGCACGCGGCATGCTTCATAGCCGGTCATGCGCGGCATGCGCACGTCCATCAAAATCAGGTCCGGCATCACCTGGGGCACGGCCTGGATCGCTTCCGCGCCGTTGGTGAGCTTCACGACATCGTGTCCAGCATACTTGAGAGTGAATTCGATGAGATCGCGGATATCGCGCTCATCTTCAACTACGAGAATCTTCGCCATACAGCTCTAATGACCTCTGTGGTGACCGCTATGCGGTCGTCGAAGCGGCTTCCGATTGCTTGATAGGCAGTTCAACGTAGAACGTCGTGCCCTGCCCCGGCTGGCTTTCGTACCAGATCCGGCCATGATGCATCGTCACAAACTCGCGCACAATGGACAGGCCCAGACCCGTGCCGGGGGTATTCAAAACTCGTTCCTGTGTTTCATCGCCCCGGTTGAAGCGCTCGAAAATCCGCTCGCCCAGATCCGGCGCGATACCGATGCCAGTATCGGTTACGGCCACGGTGACATTGCCCGCCTTGGCATCATACGTCGCAGCGAGCGTGATTTGGCCGCCGTCGGGCGTATAGTTAAACGCGTTGTCGGCCAGGTTGGTGAACACCTGTGCCATCTTATCATAATCGCCCCAGATCGGCAGACTCTCGCCTTCGGGCAAACGCACCGCCACGTTCATCTTGCGCTTCTCGTCCTCGATGCGGCCCCGAACGTGATCGGCCACCGTGCGCAGCAGGTCGTCCAGGTTCACCGCGCCAAAACGCAGCTCGATGCGGCCCTGGTCGATGCGCGAGATGTCGAGCAGATCGTTCACCAGGATACTGAGGCGGTCGGCGTTGTGCTTGATCGTCTCCAGGAAGTGCTGCTGTTGGTCGGTGATATCGCCCGCCGCGCCGAGCAGCAGCAGGTCCGCATAGCCCTTGATCGAGGTCATCGGCGTGCGCAGTTCGTGCGACACCGTCGCCACGAACTCGCTCTTGAGCCGGTCCACCTCGACGTCGCGCGTGATGTCGCGGAACACGCCCACCGTGCCCAGGAACTGATCTTCCATCGTCACCGGCGAGAAACGCACGCTGAGCACCCGGCCATCGTTCAGTTCCACGCGTTCTTCGAGGAACTCACCGGGGCTGTAGCTGGCGGGAGCATCCAGCCAGCCGTTGATCGCCTCTACCCAGCGCAGCGTGTTCAGGCCCAGCGTCCCGGCGAACGTCAGGAGGTCGCTGCGGATCGCCTCGTCGGCGCGCAGACCCAGAATTCGTTCGGCGGTCGAGTTGAACACGATCACGCGGCCATCGGGGTTCGCCACAACCACACCGTCCGCCACCGAGTCGAGGATGGCGCTGCTCTTGGTCGCCTCGACCTGCTCCTGGCGCAGCAGCGTCGCCAGACGCTCGGCCTGATCGCGGATCAGCGAGTACAGCTCGGCGTTGTTCATCGCGTTGGCGACCTGATTGGCCGCCGCCGATGCCAGCCGCAGGTGATCTTCGGTGAACGCGCCGGGGCGGTCGCGGTAGAGCATCATCACGCCCAGCACGTCGTCGTTGGCCTCGATCAGCGTGGCGATGGCCGCCTGCGGCACATCGTCCGCCGCGCCCAGCCGCAGCCAGCGCGGGTCCTGCTGGACGTTATGCACGACGAGGCTCTGGTGATTCTGGATCGCCCATCCGGCCAAGCCTTCACCGATATCGAGCGAGTCCAGGCCCGTGCCCAGCTCGGCGTCGTTCCCGAAGCGCGCACGAACGAGCAGACGGTCGTTGTTGGCGTCCACGGCCATGATCGCGGCCTGGGTCGCACCGACCGCTTCGGCCACCATCGCCAGGGCGCGGTCCAGCAGGCGCTCCATGTCGAGGCTGGTCGCCAGCTCGGTCGTGATCTGGTACAGCGTGCTGATGTGCTGGCGTTCCTGCTCCAGCTCGGACGTACGCTCGCGGACGCGCTGTTCGAGCACCCCGGCCAGCTCGACCGTCTGCTGGAACAGGCGCGCGCTCTGGATCGCCACGCCCAACTGCGAGCCGACCGTGGTCAGGATGCGCTGGTCGTTGTGCGTGAAGGCCAGCACGTCATCGTCGTCACGGATTGCCAGAACGCCGATCAGCTCGTCCGCCGCGTAGAGCGGCACGGCCAGGAAGCAGCGCGTCTCATCCGGGAGCAGGGACTTGATGCCCAGACTCCGCCGGACGTCATCCTGATGCTCACCGGCCAGCAGCAGCGGAGCCTGCCGCCGTAACACGAGCGAGAACTCGTCGCTGCCGAGCGGCTGCGGCGGCATGTCGAACGGCTCGTCATTCGCCACGGCCAGCGGGAAAGTCCATTCCTTGCGATCGGGGTCGAACAGGCCGACGTAAAGCGCCTCGGCTTCGGTCAGGTTGGGCAGTTGGTCGGCCACCACCTGAAGCAGCTCGCCCAGGTTCGTCGCAGAGGACAGCCCGGCGGACATGTCGTTGATGATGTACAGTTCCTCGACCGTACGGCGCGTCTCGGTTTGCAGACGCGCGTTTTCGATCGAGATGGCGGCCTGGCTGGCGAGCGTGCGCGCCAACCGCATGTCGTCGGTGGCAAAGAAGCGGCCCGGATCGAGCGTTTCCAGCTCGACCAGACCGATGGCGATCTCGTTCACCACCAGCGGGACGAGCACGCGCATCGCCGCGCCGTGCCGCTGCAAAATGTCCGCCTCGTTTTCGGGCAGGTCGCTGTCGGTGGTGCGCACCACGATCAGCTCGCGGTCACGCAGGGCGCGTTCGCGCAGCGGGTACTCGGACAGCAGGTACTGGTCGCCGGGCTGGTCGGGCATCACGCCGTCCATGCGCGCGCTGATGTCATCGCGCACTTCCAGCATATTGTTCACGTCGTCCCACAGGAAGACCGTGCACGCGTCGGCGCGCAGGGCGCTGAGCACCTGGACCGTCACGCGGCGGATCACTTCGTTCAGGTCGAGCGTGACCGCCGTCGCCTGCGCGGACTCGAACAGTGTTTCAAGCTCGCGGTTGCGGACCGCCGCCTGCTCGAACAGGGACGCGTTCTGCACCGCGATCGCGGCCTGGGTCGCAATCGTCTGCGCCAGCTCGACCTGCGCATCGTTGAACCAGCGCTTGCGGTCGGTCGCTTCCAGCCGCAGCGTGCCGATCACGTTCCCGCCGACCACCAGCGGCACGATCAGCAGACTCTTGATGCCCGTGCGGCGGCTCATCGCCATCACCGTCTCGCGCATCGGATCGGTGTCGAGATCCTCAACCGCCAGCGGGATCAGCGTGCGCTGCATGTCTTCGATGGCCGGATTGTCCTGAAGGTCATAGACCTCCGAGGGCGGCTCGTCGCCGCGCGGGTAGTGCACGATCACGCGCCCGATCATGGTGCGCGGGTCGATCTGCATGGCGGAGCCTTCGCTCACTTCGAGCGCGATCGCCGCTTCACGCAGCGCGATCTCGAAGATATTTTCGATGTCGAGCGTCTGGGCCAGCGCCAGCGACACGCGGTTCAGCAGCGCGAGACGCTGCGCCTGCTCGTTGAGGGCGAGCGCACGGGCGCGCGTTTCCTGGAACAACTGCGCGTTGTCCAGCGCGACCGCCGCCTGGTTGGCGAACGTCAGCGCGAGCTGTTCGTCCAGCGCGGTATAGAAGCCCGCCTCTTGTTTTTCGAGCGTGAGCACGCCCACCACCGCGCCCTTGCTGATCAGCGGCGAGCCGAGCCAGCTCTTGTAGGGGCTGGAACTCATGAAGGGCAGCCGCGCGTTCGCGGTGTCCATATCCGTGACGTTGATCACGCGGGCGTTGTCCATGATTTGCGCCAGCAGCGTGTTGGACGCGATCTCGGCGGACAGGCCCACCAGATCTTCCGCGTTCAACGACCCCGCGCCCGCGTACCCGCGCGCCGCCGCGACGTTCACTTCCGGCCCTTCGGACGCGCGCAGCCACAGCGTCACGCCGTCGTAGGGGATCACGCCGCCCAGCGCGTCGAGCACCAGGGTAATCACCTGATCCGGTTCCAGCGAGGCCGTGATCTGGCTCGACACTTCCGTTAGGGTCGCCATCTGGATCGCGCGCTGGTTCAGGTCCGCTTCCAGCTGGGCGCGCTCGGTCACGTCTTCGACCAGGAGCACGATGCCGGTGACCGTGCGGCCTTCTAGCATCGGGTAGACGTAGTAGTTGCGGATCGAGCGCTCGCCGGACGGGTCCGTGCGCTCGACGTCGTACTCCACCTGCGGCTCGCTCGTACCGAGCACGATCGCAATCGCCGGGCGGAGGAAGTCCACGTAATCGGGCCGGTATTCGAACAGCTTCTGCCCGGCCCCGCTATGCGACCAGCCGTAACGCTCGACCATGTATTGGTTGATGCGCCGGACGCGCAGGTCGAGGTCCATGACGACGATACCCTGCCGGATCGATTCCACGACCGACTGGTTGAAGATCGTCAGGCTGAGCGTTTCGTTATAGAGGCGCGCCTTTTCGATCGCAAGCGACGCCTGGCTGGCGATGGTTTCGGCCAGCTCCACTTCGGCTTCGGTGAAGGCGCGCCGGACGAGCGAGTCCAGGCCGATCGTGCCCATCAGGGTTTCGCCCACGACCAATGGCACGATCATCATCGAGAGCGTGCCGCGCTCGCGCAGCGCGTCCCACGCCTGCTCGAACAGCGGGTCGGTCAGCACATCGGAAGACACCAGCGGACGCCGCGTCTCGCGCACACGCTCGATGGAAAGGTTGCCTTCCAGGCCGATGGTCAGGTTGGGAAGCGTATCCGCAAAGGGATAGTCCATCGCCAGCTTGCCCGCCGTCGGCCCCTCGATCAGCACCAGACCGGCGTGCTGCACGTGCAGCGCCTCGGCCAGCTCGCCCACCACGATGCGGTAAATTTCCTGCGGGTCGAGCGTTTCGGCCAGACGCGTCGAGATGCGATTGATCACCGCCAACCGCTGGGCCTGGGCGTCCAGTTCGGTCGCGCGCTGGCGCGCCTCGTTGAACAGGCGCGCGTTTTCCAGCGCGACGCCGGCCAAGTTCGCCAGCCGCTGGATCAGGTCGAGGTTTTCGCGGAAGCCAAAGGCATTCTCAAGCTCGCTGCCCAGATGCAGCGCGCCGACCGCCTGCCCCGCGACGATGGTGGGCACGATCAGAGTCGTGCGCTCGCCGCTGGCATACCACGTGTCGAGGTCGCGGTAAATGGCGCGCGAGGCCGACTCGTACTGGAGCCGGTACAGGCGCGGCTGCATCTCGCGGTACGCCGCACCGAGGGCCGTTTCGTCCACAGAGAGCGGATCGCCGCGTGTCACCGTCACCGCGCCGCCAGCGGTCAGGCTGGCCTGAATGATATTCAACTCGGCGGTGCTGTCATCGTAGAGGGCCACGCTCATGCGCGTGAACGGCACCATCTGCTGCAGGCCGCGCCCGATCGCCTCGATCACCGAGTCGGCGTTCAGGGAGCCGGACACCGCCTCCATCATCTCGTTCAGGCGCTGTTCCTGCTCGGCGGCGCGCACCGTTTCCAGGTAGAGGCGCGCCGTCTCGATGGCGGCAGCGGCCTGCGACGCGAACAGCTCGAACGGTTGGAGCGACGCGGCGGTCGGCACGCGGCCATCGACCGGCTCGGTCATTTCGATGATACCGATGATGCGCTTCTGGTCCTGGCCGACCAGCGGCAGGTAGAACGTGTCCTGCGGGTGCCACGTATCGAACGGGGCCGTGCTGGGCACGGCAGACTGCCCGCTGAACACGTTGCGCCGGACCCAGGGATGGCTGTAGCGCAGATAGTAACCCGCGCCGAGCTTCAGCTCGTGGAATTCCAGGTCCTTGATCCACTGCCGCCAGCGCTCGCCGTTCAGCACGCGCGCCGCCAGCAGTTCGGATTCGTCGTCATCGTACCCGGCGGCGATGACGGCGGTTGGTTCGAGCCGCTCGTCGCGCAGGGTGATCACCACACGCTTCCACCCCGCCTGCTTGATCCCGTCGGCCACGACTTGCAGGCGCGAGGGCACGTCCGGCGCGTTCTGAATTTCGCTGGTGACGAGGTGAAGCTGTGCCAGACGGTCGCGCTCGCGGCGGGTCGCTTCCGCTTCCTGCTGGATGCGCTCGATCAGGCGGAAGTTTTCGATGCTGAATGCGGCCTGCGAGGCGAACAGTTCCAGCGCCTCCACCGTATCGAGCGTGGGGCGACGGCCCGAACGCGGCTGGTCCACGCTCATCAGACCGATGAGGCGGCGTTCCGCGCCGTAAATGGGAACCAACAGCAGGTCGTCGGGATTCCACGCGCGCTGCCCGGACCGCTGAGGCTCACGCGTCAGCGAATAGGTCGGGATGTCTTGCAGCACGTCGGCAGCGCCTTCGGCGGGCATGAAATAGCTGGCGCTGATGCGGAAGCGCTCTTGCAGCAGGTCGTTGGCCTGAGACAGCGGCGGGCTCACGCGCTGCACCGCCTCGAAGTCCGCCTGGGACATTCCGGCCTGGGCCGTACGGCGCAGCACCTGCGCGCGCTCGTCCACGACGCTGATCAGGACCGCCTCGAAGCCAACCGTCTCGCGGATGCTGTCCGCCACGGCTGCGAGCAGATCGGGCAGCGTCGCGCCCTGACGGAAGCGCTCGCCCAGCTCGGAGATGCGGCCCATACGCTCGGCGCGAACGCGTAACTGGCGGTTGGCGGCGATCTGTTCCTGGTAGCGCCGCGCGTTCCCGATGGCAATCGCGGCCTGATTGGTAATCGCCAGCCCGAATTCGATCACGCGGGAATCCAGCGCGCCGGGTATATCCGCATACATGTGAATGACGGCCATCGACTGGTCGTCGAAGACGACCGGCGCGGCCAGCGCTGAATAGGCGCCTTCGGGCGCGGCGGGGAGGTTCGCCTCCATCGCATAATCGGCCACCAGCACCGCGTCGCCGCGCAAGATCGCCAGCCGCTCGACGGGAGCCAGATCGGAGAGGGCCTTTTCTTCGCCCAGGCGGCGCTCCAGGACCGGATCATCCGGCGCGGGCCAGTCGTCACGCGGGGCGAGCAGCGCAATGGTCGCCGCCGTCGCGTCGGTCGAGCGCAATATCTCCTGGCGAACCACTTCGAGCACGCGGTCCAGCTCAAGGGTCTGGCTCAATTCATACGTCACGCGGTTGAGCGAATCCAACTCGCGCAGGCGCTGGCGCAGCCCGGCATCGGTCGCCTGATAGAGCCGCATGCGGTCGATCATGGCCGCGACCTGCGTCGCAATCGCCTCAAGCACGTCCGCATCGTCCGGCGTATACGGCTCGCCGCCGATGCGGTTCGCCACGGTCAGCTCACCGATGCTCTGCCCGTGGATGGACAGCGGGACCTGAATGGCGTTGATCAGGTTGAACTGCCCGATCAGGGTGCGGTAGGGCGGCAGGATATCGCGGTCGTCGCGCAGATTGTTGCTGATGAAGGACTGGCGGGATACCAGAACGCTGTTTTCAAAGCCCGGCGAATACGTGTCGATGACGAAGGGCTGCTCCAGCGACAGTCCCCAGACGGTCGTCGGGGCGAGCACAAGCTGGCCGGTGTTTTCGTTCAGCAGCGCCAGACTGACCACGTTCGATTCCAGCAGGTTGGCGATCGCCACCAGGACCTGCTCGAAAGTATCGTCGCCGGGAGCGGGTTCGGACGCGATCTCGGTGATGGCGCGCAGCCCCTCGGCTTCGTGCGTGCGGCGCTGCATCTGGCGGTAGACGCGTGCGCTGTCAACCAGCAGCGCGGCCTGCCCCGCGAACACCGTCAGCATACGCGCGTCGTCCTCATCGAACGCCGCGCCGCCGCGCTTGTTGGCGACTTGAATCACACCCAGGTGACGGTCCCCGGCCACCAGCGGCGCGATGATCGTCTGGCGGATGCCCACCAGCGACGCCAGACGCGCCAGATCGGAATCGCCGACGCGCTCGTCGTGGCGCAGGTCGCTGCTGCTCCACGGCTCGTTGCGAAGCCAGATCTGTTCGGCGGCGCTGCCCGGCGGGATCGGGATGCGGTAGAAGGCCACGCCGTCGTCGTCGTCCATGCCATAAAACGGCGACTGGCTGATCAGCAGGCGGCCCTCGGGATCGTAGAGGAGCACGCCGCACATGGTCGCGTTGAGCAGTTCCGCGAGGCGCGACGTGATCTGCGCGTACAGGTCGGTGGGCGCACGCAGCACCCCGACCGCCTGCCCAATCTCGCGCAGGGCGCTCAATTCGTGCGTGCGGCGCTGCCCTTCTACGTACAGGCGCGCGTTTTCGACCACGATCGCCGCCTGGGCCGCGAAGGACGTGATCGAGCGCATATCGTCCTGCGTAAAGGGCCGGGTATCCTGGCGGTTGGCCGCCAGCAGCAGGCCCACGCGCCGCGCACCAAGCACCATCGGGATCAGCACGACGCTGTGCAGCTCCACCGCCGCGTGCAGCTCGTCCAGCTCCATCGACCTGAGCAGCGGATCATCGGGATCGTTGGTGAACCACCACGGGCGCTGCCAGATCCCGTACAGATCCGTGCCGGGCACGAGCGCAAGCTGGTAGCCGCGCATGATGTCATCTTCGACGCCGTAAAACGGCAGTTGAGCGCGGAAGGTCTGCGTCTCGTCGTCGTAGGCCAGGACGCCGCACACGCGCACGTCGATCACCTGCGCGAGCCGCGAGGTGAGCTGGCTGAACAATTCGCTGGTGTTTTCTAGGTCGCTGAGGGCGCTGGTGATCTGCTGCACGCCGCTCAACTCCGCCACGCGGGCGGTCTGGTCGCGGTAGACACGCGCCACCTCGACCGCCGCAGCGATCTGCTCCGAAAGCGCGATCAACAGCGCCTGATCGCGCTGCGTAAAACCGTTCAACTGCTGGCTCATCAGGCCCATTGTGCCGACGAACCGGCCCGACACCACCAGCGGCACGCCGAGATAGCTTCTAAACGGCACGCGCGACGTCTGGGAAACGTCGGCGCGGGAGAACGCATCGCCAATCAGCAGCGGCTGCCGGTATACCGCAATCCAGCCGCTGTAGCCTTCGCCAAGCTGGTAGACCGGCGGCCCTTCGCGCTCCGGCGGCGGATCCCCGGCCTCCCCTGCGACCCGCAGCGTTTGCGTTTCCGGCTGCCACAAACAGATCTCGGCCCGTTCGAAGGCGACCACGGGGCGGACGGTGCGCAAAATGCCTTCAATTGTCGCGCTCAGCGTCAGGCCAGAGCCAACCACCTGGCTGATATCGGTCGCAATCGACATCGCGCGCAGGGGATCGTAATCGGTCTTGCCGCCCCCGCCGCCGGCGCCACCTTCGCGCATCACCACGACCATACGCCGTCCCCCGGCTTCGGGCACGGCGTGCGACACCGCTTCGATGCGGCGCTTGCCCAACCGGAACGACGCGTAACCGCCCTCAGCGAGCAGGTCCAGCAAGACGTCCGGCGGGGTGATCATCTGGGTCATCAAGCCGAGGCTGGGCGTGCCGCCATCCATCTCGAACCACTGGCGCGCAACGTCATTGGCCCACACGATGCGCCCCCGACCTTCGGCCAGCAGCACGGCCTCTTCACCGGGGGTAAGGTTGACGGGAACCACCGGACGCGCGGACACGGTGGCAGACGCCATCGCACGCTGAGTCTGCCGGATCAGCGCGTACAGCCACGCAAAGAAGATCACGCCTACGACTATGAGGAAGACTTCAATCATCAGCCCTGCTTGCTCACCGGCGGATCGGATGGATTCCGGTGAGTGTCACCCTTCTTGATCCTAGCTTGCTCGGACGACGCGGATCACCATTCCGTCGCAATCGGCGCGATATCGTTGGTCGATCCCCGGCGGCGGCTTTCGGCGGCCAGCTCGGTGATCTCGCGGATATCCGCGAACTTGCGCGAGGCGTTGGACACGACACCGACGGCCAACGTCATCAGCGGCACTTTCTCGTTTTCCTTCATCATGAAACCGCGCTCGCGGTCGATGAACGAATAATGCTGCTGGATGTCTTCGGCAAACCTCGCCGTCAGCCGCTCGGCCAGCGCCTCGGAACGCGGCGAATAGGAAATGATCACGAAGTTGTCGCCGCCCGCATGGCCCACAAAATCGTCGGGCGTGCCCAGCGCGTCGAGCACTTCCCCGATCAGCAGGGCCATGAAGCGCAGCACTTCGTTCCCGGCAACGAACCCGTAGACGTCTTTGAACGCCTCGTAACTGGTCATGCGCAGGTCCAGGTACGACCACGTGCGCTCGTCGCGCATGAGATCGCGCAGCTTATCTTCGATGAGCAAACTGCTGGGCAGGCCGCTGTTGGGGTCGGTGGTATTGTCGCGCTCGGAGCGCTCGATCTGGTTCTTGACGCGCAGCTTCAGCTCTTCGATGTCGAAGGGCTTGGTAATATAATCGTCCGCGCCCAGTTCCAGCCCGGCGATTTTGTCGCTGCGCTCGTCCTTCTGAGTGAGGAAAATGATCGGGATATGGCTGGTGCGCGTCGTCGAACGCAGATCGCGGCACACGTCATAGCCGTTCATGTCCGGCAGCATGATGTCGAGCACGATCAGCTGCGGAAGCTGCTTGCGAGTGAGGGAAAGCGCCTCACTGCCGCGCGGCGCAACCTGCACCTCGTACCCCTGCCCCGAGAAGTAGATCTTCAGCATATTGGAGATGTCGAAGTCATCTTCGACAACCAGGATTCGGCCCTTGCTCATTACCCGTCCACCTTCCCCATATCAGGGAGTTCGTCGTATTCACTTGTCAGGCGGCATAGCACCGTTAGGGTCCTAACTATACATTCGAACGCCCACAATGGCTACTGGCGCGATCGATCTTAGCAACCAGCTAACCGCCGCTGCGCCCGCTCGCGCACGTGCTCGATCGTTTCGTCGGTCACGGCTCGCTCAAAACTGCGGAATCCGCTGAGCTTAAAGCCATGCCGCGACGCCATCGCGCCGATCTCTTCCACGCGCGCCCGGTCGATGTGCTTGCCGACGCTGTAATCCTCGTAACGGCCTTCCAGCGCCAGGGCCATCGTCTCTGCCATGCAGGCGTAGGACTTACCCGGCGGAAAGCCGAAGTTGAAGTTGAAGTTCACCGGGCCAGGGACCTCGACCATGCCGCCTTCGATCACCAGCACGTCGTCGCGGACCTGGGCCACGCGCACCGAGACGTCACGCGGGCGGGCCACGTCGCAGACGATCGCGCCCGGCTTGAGGTGCTCCGGCTCGATCACCGCGCTGACCTGGCTCGTCACGGTCAGCACCAGATCGGCGTTGTAAATCGCGCTCACGTCGCAGCCTGCGGTCACATGCGCACGCTGGCCTTCGCAGCGTTCGCGCACGGCGTCCACCGCGTCCTGCCGCCGTCCGACCAGCACCAGCTCAGCCACGTCGCCCGCCAGGATCTCGGCGCACACGCTGCCGATCGTGCCGGTCGCGCCGACCACTGCCGCCGTCGCCTGATCGAGCGGAATCCGCATGCGCCGCGCGGCTTCGCGCACGGCTTCGACCGCCATATACACCGTGTACGAGTCGCCGTTGGTGACCGGCATTTCCAGCCGCTCGGCGATGGTCACGCCGCCGTCCCCGACGACGGAGGTATATGCACCCAGGCCCAGCAGCCGCGCTCCCAACCGGTCGGCCATGCCGCCGCACGCGACGATCTTGCGGTAAACCGTCTCCACCGGCAGCTTGAGCATGGTCGCCGGGGTGAACGGGCACGCGATGAACCAGCCGCGTAGCTCTCGCCCGGTCGCCACCGAACGAATGCCCGTGATTTCGGAAATGTACACAGGCGGGAAAAAGCGCGAAAAGAAATTGATCTGGCCCTCGGTCAGCACCTTGCCGACCAACGGCCATTTACGCGATACATCCGCCTTCGGGCTGATCGGGTGGATGATGAATGCAAAGGTATCGTCGCTAGTCACAGCCAAGCCTTTTCGGCCCCATTGTAATTTACCATACGTTCATTTTACATTAACGATCAACAGCAGGCAAACCCCGCGGCACGAGCCAGCGCACCGGGGGAAAGACCGGCTGGTGCCGCCGCGCCGCGATCGCCTGCTCGGTCTGATCGGGGTCCGGGCTGGACAGCAGCGCCGCCAGCAGCAAAAACACCAGCACGCCGTACCGCTCCAGGTGGTGATATTCCTGGAACAAAAACGGCAGCGTCGCAAGGCCCAGCCCAAGATAGAGCAGCACGCGCCACCACGACGAGCGGCGGAACAGCAGCAGCAGCACCGCGTAGCTGTAGGGATGGTTGAACGGCGTCCAGACGAGGCTGAGCAGCACCGCCAGCGTGCGGAACTCGGACAGGCGCTTGCGCATCAGCACCAGGATGATCAGCGTCACGCCCAGCGCAGGCAGCACGCCCCACGCGCCAAAGACCGAAAACGGGTAGGCGGGCAGGTTGTTGGCTTCGGCGTAACTTTTGCTGCGCGCGATGTTGAAAAAGCTGGGGATCACGTCCGTCATCCAGCCGGGATAGAGCGCCACGGCCACCAGAAAGATCGCGGCCATCGTGGCGAGCGCGCGCCAGTCGCGCTCCCAGAGCAAACGCACGCCTTCGAGCACCAGCAGCAGCGGCAGCGCATAGGGCTTGATCGCCAACAGCATCAGCGCCACGCCGCGACGCCAGCCGCGCACGCCGCGCCAGATCAGCCAGAGCCCTACCCCGCTGACGAAAAACTCGATGTTGCCCGACGCCCACAACATGATGAACGCGGGATGCAAAATCAGCAGCAGGGCCTGGGGATAACCGTCGTCCAGAATGATCGTGATCCAGGTGGCGATCAACAGCGCAATCGCAAAGCGCGTGGTCGCGTAGGCGAAAATGCCGAAGTAGAACGCGATCCAGGGGCTGTAGGGCACGTAGCCGTACTCGATGCCGTAGGCGCGCAGGTCGGCGTCGTGCATACCCAGATCGAGGTCGTACGGGTTTTGCAGGCGCAGCATGTACCGCAGAAACTGCGCCAGCCGCACCCAGTCGTCGTCGTTGATGGGCCGGACGAACAGGTAGGCCGCGACCAGCGCCGCGACGAACACCACCGCCAGCAGGATCGTATAGGCCGGAGCGGGCAGCCGTTCGCGGGGGGGATGGTACTCAAAGCGTGCCAGTCGCCGCAGCATCAGAGTCTACGTCTCAAGGTTAGAGTCACGGGTTCGCTTGCGCACGCCGTATCCGCCTGGACCATTACCATTCTTCGAGGAAAGAATCTTCCGTGCCGGTGTCGATGTGGCGCGGATAGCGGCGGCGGTGCAGGCGCGCGATGGAGGGGCGCGTCTTGTGGTGGTCGCTCTCCTCGTACGTGACGTTGCGCGCGATCACCCGGCGATCGGGCGACGCGAACAGCACCACGTCCGATTCGATCACGCGGCCCGGCATGACGACCATGCCGGAACCGATGCGCGCGTTGTGGCCGACACACGCGCCCAACACGGGCTGTCCGGTGTCTTCCAGCTCGCCGTACGCGTTCATGGCGCGCAGCGCGGCAGGCAGCAGGTTGAAATCGGTGAAGGTCGTGCCCGCGCCGACAAAGCTGTTGCGCCCGATGACGCACATCTGCACACAGGTATTCTGCGCGACGATGGTGTATTCCATCAGCGTGGACATAAACAGCGCGGCGCGGAACGGCAGGAAGCAGTTGTTGCCGACCACGCTCAGCATCAACTGGCAGCCCTGCGCCACGTTGACGTTGTCCCCGATGATGCTGTTGTCGATCACCGCGCCGGGGCCAATGTAACAGCCGCGCCCGATGGTGGTGGGGCCCAGGATCACGGCGGACGGGTCGATGATCGTGCCTTCCCCGATCTGCACCAGCTTGGAGCACGAGAGCACCTGTTTTTGCTCCAGAATGGCGCGGAACAGCACCTTGAGCGAAAACAGGTTGTGTTTGGCGAGATATTCCTCGAAGCGGCTCCCGCGCGAAAACACGCCCAGGATGATATTGGCGAAGTACACGTGCACCCAGCTGTCGATCGAGAGACACGAGCGCTCGGTGAGCAGGTGCGTCAGGTCGAAGCTGCGCCCACCCTCCGCGCCCGTCTTGACGTTGGGGCGGATGTTCGCCATCGAGTCGGGGACGTTGTAGTAGCCCTTTTCCTTATAATCGCTGGGGATGGGCAGCACGCGCCACTGGCGCGGCTCGACGTAGCCGTTCGGGAAGTACCACAGGTCGAGCGCATAGGCCCGGACCCGCCCTTCGGCGTCGCGCACCGCTTCCAGCTTGGACAGCGGCACGGTGTACTTCATCCACGCGGCGTCGTCGGAGGGCAGCGCAGCACGGCACGGCAGGCGGCTGGCGCGGGCGCGCTCGAAAAATGCGCTGAAAAACTCGCGGTCGAAATAGAGGCTGTCGCGGTAAACGACCAGCTCGCCCTCGTCCGCCCCGACGCCGACCATCTCTTGAATGGAATGCAGCGGCAGCTCGGCGGGGGTGGGTCCCAGCAGGTCGTCCAGAATATCGGCGTGGTGGATCTTCAGCGGCTTGTTGAGGATGCTCAAATCCCGTGCGGGTTCGTTAAACGGGAAAATCAGATGGTCGTCTTCAATGGTGAACTTGCGCATGAGTTTTTAGCAGCCATTAGATTTTCGGTAAACAATCGTAAACACTTCACCACAATAGCGCGGTCAGGAAATAATGTGCCGATCTGCGAGCCGTCCGGCCTTTGGAACAGGTGATGGGTGAGGCTAACTGCCGTTGCTCAGCAAAAACGTCCGCAGCGTATTGATAAAGCGATCGGGCGAGTCCATCATGATGAAGTGGCCCGCATCCGGGAACCATTCGATCTGCGCGTGGGGCACACCGGCCTTGAGCGTCTGGTTCTCGCTGGAGCGCACGATGATGTCGCGCTGGCCGTACATGCCCAACGTGGGCACGCATACCCTGCCAAGTTCGGGCCGCAGATTGGTCTGGCGCAGCGTGCCGATGCTTTGGAAAAACGACTCCATGCTGATCATCGACACATCTTTATTGATCATGCGCGACATCGCGCGGCCATCGCGGGCCATGAAGTAGCTGTAGCCCCTCAGGAACACCCGCAGCCCGCGCCCCTCGAACAGCCAGAAAAAGGCCGCCATCTTCGGATTGCCGGACAGCTTCAGTAAAAAGTTCAGCGAATTGCCATCGATCGGGGAGCCGATGACGCCCACCTTAACGACCTTATCCGGGTGGTTGATCGCCATGCTCAGCGACACCGTGCCGCCCATCGAATGACCGATCAGCGGGGCTTTGACGATGCCCATGCGGTCCATAAACTGATGGACCATCTCGACGTAAATGGGCACGGTATAGGCGCTGGTGCGGCGAGTTTGCCGGTCCGCAACGACGCCCGATTCACCAAAGCCGAAGAAGTCGAGCGCGTAGGTACGGAAATCGCGCCCCAGGACCTCGATCGTATCGCGCCACAGCGCCCACGAACCCAACCAGCCGTGCAGTAACAGCACGGGCCGGCCACGTCCGTAGGTCTCATAATGAATGATCCCCGGTTCAGTGACTAGTGATGGCACGCTGGCCCCCCTCACACGGCACGTGATGAATCCCCACCCCACCAGATCGGCCCGCTCCCGCCGTTATGGGAGCCGGTACGCGCCGGGGGTTAATGCTACGTCTCTTCCATCTCCTCAAGGATGGAGTAGAGCAGTTCAAGCAAAACGTTTTTGACGCTTTCTTTGTCGGTCGCCACGCACGGCAGCAGCTTGATGTCGTCATCAATCCGCAGCGCGATGCGCAAGTCTTCGGCGGCCCAGGCTTCGGGGTGGTCCTGCTTGTTCGCCGCGACGACGTAGGGGGTTGGGGCGTACGCGCGGAACGTCTCCAAAATGCTCTTGGCCTCGCGGAACGTCTCCGGCTTGGAGCTGTCCACCATCACGACGAAGCCGAGCATACCTTCGGCCAGAATCTCCCACATGAAGTCAAACCGGCGCTGTCCGGGGGTTCCGAACAGGTAGAGCACCAGGTCGTCATCCACGGTGATGCGGCCAAAGTCCATCGCCACAGTAGTCGTCTCTTTGGTTCCAAACTCCGCCGACGTGGGTGAAATACCCTCATCCGTCGTGACGACATCGATCTCACTGATCGAGCGGATGAATTCGGTCTTTCCAGCGTTGAACGGGCCGGTGACGACCATTTTGACGGTTTGAATGGGCATGGTCGATTTCACTCTTCCATCATAATGAGCCTACGCGAACGGGCCAGGCGGAACCGGGCCCGGGTTAAGTCTCTTTGATCCGGGCAATCAAACGCTCTACAACACTCCGCTTCACTGTCACCTGCGGGCGCGGCGGCCCGGCATAAGCACCGGGAGCGCCGACCGGCTGCGGCTGCAGATGCGGCGGCTTAAGCAGCTCGACCAGACCGGCCTGCAACAGCCCGTAGACCACACGGCGGATTTCCGTGTCGGTCATATTGCAGGATTTGGCAATCTGCCGGATCGAGTTCTTCGGATTGATAAAGGATACAACACGCCATTCTTCGACGCTGAGATGAATACCCCGGAACTTCTCGCTGGGCGAGTCGGGGAATTTGAGCGCCATATCGAGGTTGGGCAGCTCGTCTTCGAGCGGCTTGATCTCCTTGATGCGGCGCGTCCCCTCGATGATAACGTTCTTGAGGTCGATGGGCACGGTAATGCGGTCGGCGGGGGGCAGCTCATTTTCCTGGAAAATGAACGGCTCTTTGGCCCACGCCATCATGTCATACACAATATCCACGGTGTGCTGTTGGATGCTGCGCACGATATCAGTCTGGTTCACGTAGTTGGCATTGATCAGCATCAAGGCCAGCGCCTTGTCTGAATACTTTGCCCCACGCTCCCGAATGATTCGCGCCTGCTCCGTATTGAGTTTGCCAGCTTTTTGCAGCACGTTCGCCAGATGGCCGTCCTGGATCCCCATCGTCGCCAGGATCAGCTTGCCTTCACGAAACGACGCCGACGCGCGCTCGGTTCCGGGCACGATCTTCGGGCGTTTGTTGCCCGCGCCATCGGTGATGGTTTCGTTGGTGACCACCGGCTCATAAACGCGAAGCGTCCCGGTCTTCCGAGCCAGGTTGATCAGATTGAGTATCTGGGTGGTGCTAAAGTCGGCCAGGTTCCCTTTGAGTGCCATCGGCGCTGTTTCCTAACTCGGAATGAATTTCGAATTGGCGGGAGAACCGCGTGTTGGCCAAGCGGTATTGATCGCGGCATTATACCCCGCCCCAGCAGGCGAGTCAATTTGAATTAAGAAAGCATAATTTAGCGTTAAGACGGCGCTCGGAATTGCTGTCCTACGGTTATCCCACGATGTTAGGGATACTTTCCATATTATGCTACATTCGACTGATTCAGGGGACAAGGAGCCTTAAGTACTGGATAGACGAATAATTTGTGAAAATGTCTCGACGAAACCGGATTCCCACCCATCGATCTTCGCGGCAGCGCCCTTTACCGCCCGTTTACGGCGTGCTGGCCGTTCTGCTTTCCCTTGCCGTGCTGCTGGCCGCGTGCGAGCTGCCCGACACGCCCGGCGCGATCCGCATCACGGCGACGCCCGCCAGAACGGACGAGCCGCCGACCGCCGGGCCGCCCACCCCGACGCCAACCGCTGACTACCCCGCTGCTTACAATCCGTTAACCGGCCTGACGGTGGACGATCCGAGCGTGCTCCAGCGCCGCCCGCTGGCTGCCAAGATCTCGAACGCGCCGGACATCGTGCGCCCCCAGGCGGGCATTTCGGAAGCAGATATGGTGTTCGAGCATTACGTCGAGGGCAGCCTGACGCGCTTCACCGCGATCTTCTGGACGCACACGCCGCCGCGCGTCGGCTCGATCCGCTCCGCGCGCCTGATCGACCTGGAGATCCCGTCCATGTACGGCACGCTGCTGGTTTATTCCGGCGCGAGCGAGCCGATCCGCCAGCGCATCGCCGCGCTGCCCTTCGCGCCGCGTGCCTTCGAGGGCGTCACGGTCGGGCAGCCGCTCTATTTCCGCGATCCCGAAATCGAAGTCCCGCACAACCTGTTCGCCGTGCCGTCCGAAGTGTGGGCGCGCGCGCAAACGATGGGCATCAACACGCCGCCCGTCATCAACGACATCGCGTTCGACCCCGCCCCACCCGACAACAACACGCACGTAGATTCGATCACCGTGGATTACGGGCCGGATCGGGTCGAATGGCAGTACGATCCGGACACCGGACGGTACGCGCGATTCGTAGACGGCGAGCCGCACCGCGACGCCAACAACAACGCGCAGGTCACCGCCGCGAACGTGGTGGTGGTTTACGCCTACCACCAGCCGGATCTGGGCATCGTGGAAAGCGAATGGCAGGGCAACAAGAGCTTCTCCACCGAGATCCAGATCTGGACGCTGGGGCCGGTCAGGGTCTTCCGCGACGGGAAAGAAAGCGACGGATGGTGGATGCGCTGGGAAGAAGACGTGCCGCTGACCTTCTGGCGCGACGAAGACGGCACGCTGCCGCTGCCGCTGAAACCGGGCAATACGTGGTTCGAGGTCGTGCCGCTGGACTTCGAAGACGTCGCTACCGGATAACGCCCGGCCCTCACAGGAGTACAATAGAGATACTGGGAGCCTATCCACCGGACCAGGACCGGGGGCGCAATGGACGGTATCTCGATCTCCAACATCATGCTGTGGACTGGCGCGCTGATCACCAGCGCCGCGACGGTCTACTTCGGCGCGGTCCTCACGGGCTTCTATAAGGAGCCGCTCATGGCGCGCTTCCGGCGTTACGGCGAGGAGCGCCGTCCCGCCCCGGCAATCAGCTTTGCGGTGTCGCTCGGCATCTGGGCGATCATGATGACGCTCATCATGCGCGTGCTCACCCAACAGATCCTGCTGCTGCAAAATACGCTGCTGCCGCTGATCTTTTCGATCCTGTCGCTGATGGCATTCGGCGCGGCGATCGCCATGAATCACTTTGAGAGCCTGCGCGTGATGCTGCCGCGCTGGTACTTCGACCTGCTGCTGATCGCGTCCCGCGAGGAGCGGCGGCTGATCGCGTATGCGTGGCTGCGCCTGCCGCGCAAAATGCGCTGGCGGCTGAACGGCGATCAGGCGGCGTTCCGCGTCTGGGCAGACATGGTGCGCATCACGGTCATTTACGGCGCGCGCGATCCCGACGATCCCTGGGCGCAGTGGGTATAGGGACACAAAGAAAAAGGGGCGCATTTGCGATGCGCCCCCCGGTGTACAGTAAAACGGTGCGTCTGGCGAAAGGGCCAGATCAGGCCACCAGGATCGGCTTCTGAAGCATATCGCCCATCGTCGCCGTGTAGTCCACTTCCATCTTGGTGTAGGTTTCGGTGTGCGTATAGGCCGTGTTGTAGATGTAACGACGCTGCTCGGCGTAGGTCGGCGCTTCGCGGGTGAAACGCAGCAGGTGCTCCGGCAGCTTGATCGGAACGTGCTCCAGCGGCACAGGCAGCACGTAGCTCAGGCGCACGATCTCCGACGACTCCCAGTTGAACGTGAGGTAGATCGATGCCGCGGTGGCGTTGGTCAGGATCTCGTCCTCACCGGGAACTTCGAAGCCTGCGTCCGCAATCTGCCCGGCGACTTTTTCGGGCGAGAACAGCGGACGTCCGCCCGTGAAGAAGTACAGGTTCACCGTGCGGCTGCCGTAATCCACCGCGAGCAGGCTGACGGTCGCAAGGTCGTACTTCTTGTAATAGTCCATCACGTTCCGCACGCTGTCGGGCAGACCGGCAACGGCGCACACGTCCTCAACCGGCGTGCGAACGCCCATGAACGGCCAGATCTTGCGCAGGCCGTGCGTCACGCTAACATCCACGCCGTAACCGCAGAATGTAAGCTCCGCGTTCAGCGCCGATACTGCATTATAGACTGGGTGACCATCGGGGGTCAGGAAGCCCTTTTCGACGGCCAGCGGGTACGGGTCGTATTGGATCACGGTGTCCACATAGCGCACGTCAAGGTCGCGCTTGCCCACGGGATGCGATGTGGTCCGCATAGCCACAGCCGAGCCGGTGAAAAAGCTCTCGTACGCGCTCATAACCGGCTGGTACTGCTCCTTGATAGGAGTGACCCCGCAGATTTGCGCCGCCGTTTCTATGTCGTTATACAGCAGTTCCAAGGTTCGGGATTTCAGTGCAGTTGTCATGCAGGTGTCTCCTTATATACGAAGCGGACTCAGCTTTGCCTGGATAGAAAGCGAGAGTGCTGAATTCAAGCGCGCTAAGCATTGGGAGACGTGGGAAATAACAAGAAAGCATCAGCCGACCCGGCTGACGCTACAGATACTCCACGCCCACAGCCACTTTAGAAAATTTTACAACGGAGGTCAATAGGAACAGAATACTAAAGTAATGGTGATTTTGTTATTTGATAATAATTTAAAACATATTTCACACACCGTAAATATGTAAAGTAGATGTAAGAGAGATAATTTTTTGAACAGAAACTATTTGTATTTAATGTGTAAATTTTCATTGAACTATTGAAAAGTTTCAATAAAATAGCTATTGCGAATCAATGATTCGCCTATTTTTTCTGGGGAGGAGCAATCATCATGGCAATGCAGATTGAACAAGTTCCGGGGGAACCCATTATTATCGTCCACTTCACCGGCTGGGTCGAACCGCTAGAAGTCGTAGACCCGATGCTGGAAAAGGTCGTGGCATTCAAGCGTGAAACACAACAACATGTTTACCGCATTCTGGATTTCTCCCAGGCGCAGCTCGACTTTGGCGAGATGGTCCAGGGCATGGGCAGTGAAGTGAACCGCGAAGGTGGCAGCAACGATCCTGACGTGACCACGATGTTCGTCGTCAGCGACGATCTTCACAAGCTCGGTGTTCAGAGCATCCAGCAGCAAGATCAGTACGGCAAAGCGCCGGTTAGTTTCTTTATGTCCTGTGATGAAGCAGTTGCGTACGCAAAGACTGACGCCGCCGCCAAGTAGCCCCCCACTTCGGCGCACGGCTCAGATCCCGGGTGTGACCCCCCACAAGCCTGGCTCCGCGGGGAACGGGCTTGTGGGCACACCCACATCAAACCTTCTGACGATTTACATCCAGGGTTTTTCGCATCACAATCACGATATGCGTTTTGCGCCCAAAGGGGCGCGGCGGCGTCCGGCGCGTCTCTCGAAAGCCCATGCGTTCCCAGAAACGCATCGCCGCGACGTTCGGCTCGACCACACCCAGGCCCAGCGCCCGCACACCCTGCCCTGCCGCCCAGTCCTCGAAGGCATGGATCACCCCGGCTCCCAACCCGTGCCCACGCTGCGCGGGCGCGACCAGAAACAGGCCGATGAACCACATCTCCGGCTCGGGATAGCCGCGCATCACATCGAGCACCCCGACCAGCGCATCACCCTGCCACAGCCCCAGGAGGCGCTTATCGGCCAGCGACTTGCCGGGCGCAACGTCGCTCATGACGTCGAGCGCGGCTTCTTCGTCGGGCGGCTGCCCTTCGACCAACGCCGAGTAGTCCTCGCACCCTTCGAGCAGTGTCTGCAGCGCGCCTGCGTCCTGCGGTTCCACATCGCGCGCTTCAACCGGTCCGGCTGTAAAAACGGCCATCCATCACCTGCCGATCCGCTAAAACTCCGGCATGGTGCGCGCATCCGTGGGCGGATGCAGCACCGCCTGCCCGTTGATGCGCACCGTGCGGCGTTCGCCATCCAGATTCATCTCGATCGTGCCGCAGGTGTCGATCAGGTCCGGCGAGACCCACGACGCGCCGCTTTCGGGCGGCAGATCGAGCAGCAGCCCCAGCGAGCGCGGCGTTACGAACTTCACGTCGTAGATTTCGAGGAAATAGTGGGTCAGCACGCCGGTCTGCCCCAACCGCCCGGTGAATCCCTCCTGCTCCGCCGTCCATAACCGCTGCCACTCGACATCGTGGGCGGTCAGCATCGGCAGCAAGCCGGATTCGAGCACCAGTTCTTCGTGCAGCTCGCGGAACGGGGTCAGCTCGCGCCCTTCGCCGCGATAAAACCACACGCGGAAGGCATCCAGCGCGCCGTGCGGCAGCGACAGGCGCAGATCTTTGGAATTGGGATCTTCAAATGCCGCGCCCATCTCCAACAGCGGCGCAGGCGATTCGACGATCAGCGCGCCGCCAATCGGGGACAAGATGTATACCCCCCGGCGGCGGCGATTCTCATTGACTAACAGCAGATAGCGCCCTTCGTGCTCGATCCGGCACAGCACGGCGCAGCTTATACGAATGCGATTTTCCATATCTGCTCCCTGGCTGCTCTCACCATGCCGATTGTCGCGCGCGGGGCGTCAAACGACAAGTGAAGATCGGCGCGGTTGCCCGGCGCGGCGCTCCGGTATAGGCTTATGCGGGGGCCGCTGAGAGCGGCTGTTTTCGTCCGGTGGCGGCGCGTGCCACGCGCCTCATGATCATCCGCCTATGTTCGATGAACCCGCGCCCGATCTCGTGCAGATCGTCGCCTTGAGCCTGATTCCAGGGCTGGGGGGCAAGACGCTGCATCGCTTGCTCGATACTTTCGGCACGCTGGACGCCGTATTCCAGGCGCCGCGCGCGGCGCTTATGGCTGTTTCCGGCATTGGGCCGAAGCTCGCCGCCGCGATCCTGGCCGTCGATCTCGACCGTACCTGCGCGGATATCCGGCGCTGGCTGGCGGCGGGCGTGCAGATCGCGCCGCGCGACGATCCGCGCTACCCGCACCTGCTGCATACGCTGGACGATGCGCCGCCGGTCCTGTTCTGGCGCGGCGAGGTGCATCCCGGCGACACGCACACCGTCGCCATCGT
>NZ_DAISHJ010000072.1:0-8042 GCF_036822615.1 Aggregatilinea sp.
ATCGCGGACGCGGCGGGCGAAGCCGTCGTGGCCGAGATCGGACGCGCGGGTGGGGACGCGATCTACCACTGCGCGGACGTGGGCCTGACCGAGGACGTGCAGGCGCTGGTCGAAGCTGCCGTCGCGCACTACGGCAGGCTGGACGTGTACGTCAACAACGCGGGCATCGCGGTCCCCGGCAGCGCGGTGGACATCAGCGAAGACGACTGGACTCGCGTGATCAACGTCAACCTGAGCGGCATGTGGCGCGGCATCAAGTTCGCCATCCCACAGATGGTCAAAACCGGCGGCGGATCGATCATCAACATGGCCTCCGTGCAGGCCCTGATGGGCTTCGAGGATTGGGCGGGGTACGCGGCGGCCAAGGGCGGCGTGCTCGCCCTGACGCAGCAGGTCGCGGTCGAATACGGCGCGCGCGGCATCCGCGTCAACGCCATCGCGCCCGGCACGATTATGACGCCCATGAACGAAAAGATCTTCGAGGAAGCGGACGATCCCGAAGAACTCGCCAGCACGTGGAACAGCTGGCACGCCCTGGGCCGCTTCGGCCAGCCCAACGAGGTCGCGCAGTTAGTCGTCTTCCTGGCCTCGGACGAGTCCTCCTTCATTACCGGCACGATCATCAAGGTAGACGGCGGCCTGTCGATCAAAGGCTGCTGATCCCGAAAGCAGGCGGTTTTATGCACGGCACAGTGTTCGACACCCAGCGCTTTTCGCTGCACGACGGCCCCGGCATCCGCACGACGGTCTTCCTCAAAGGCTGCTCGCTGCGCTGCTTCTGGTGCCACAACCCGGAATCGATCCGCCGCCCGCCGGAGATCGAGTTCTACCCGGAGCGTTGCATCGGCTGCGGGGCGTGCGTCGCGCTGTGCGAGCACGGCGCGAACACGATCACGGACGACGGCACTGTCACGTACGATCCGCAGCAGTGCACCGTCTGCGGCGAGTGCATCGATGACTGTTTCGCCAACGCACGCGTGCTGGTGGGCCGCGCGTGGTCCGTGGACGAGGTCATGGCCGAAATCTTACAGGACCGCAGCTTCTACGGCGACGAGGGCGGCGTGACGCTCTCCGGTGGGGAGCCGATGCTGCAAGCCGACTTCACCGCCGATCTGCTGGCGCGCTGCCGCGCGGAGGGCATCCACACCGCGATCGAGACGGCGGGGCATTACCCGTGGTCCACGCTCGAACCGGTGCTGCCTCTGGTCGATCTGGTCATGATGGACCTCAAACACCTCGATTCGGAGCGCCACCGCGACGGCACGGGCGTGCCCAACGAGCGCATTCTGAGCACCGCGCGCCATCTGGCGACCGAAACGAACAAGCCGCTGCTGTTCCGCACGCCGGTCATCCCCACCTACAATGACGCGCCCGAAGTCATCGACCGCATTGCAGGCTTCGTGCGCGACCTGATCGCGGCCCGCGGGGATGCCTGCGCGGCGCGCGGCGAGACGCCCGCGCCAGTTCGCTACGAGCTGCTGCGCTTCCACCAGCTTGCAGGCGACAAATATCGCGGCCTGGGCCGGGCCAACCGCGCCCGCGACCTGGAACCGCTCAGCAAGGCCCAGATGGACGCGCTCAGCCAGCGCGCGCACGCCATGATTCACGCCGGAGATCCCACGGCAATTATCCCGAACGCACAGTGACAGATCAGCAGGATGGAACCCCTATGGCACTCTCACTCGATGTGACCGAACTCACCTACCAGCAGCGGATCGACGCGCTGCGCGAGGAAAAACTGCGCTGCACGCGCGAAAAACAAACGCTGCTGGGCGATATGGACTTCGACGACTGGGGGCAAATCCTGCCGCCGGAGGATCAGCGCGACTACGTGCACGTCATGAGTCCGTCCGGCATCATGATCCGCGACAGCATCATCAAGGGCTTCGAGGTCACCAGCAACCACCCCAGCGGCGGTTTCTTCGGCCCCAAAGCCGTGGGCGACAATTACCGCGCGCTGCTGGAACACCACCCCGTCACCATCGATCCGCTCAGCTCGCTGGCCGGGGCGTACATGCTCAACTTCACGTCCTACCGCCGCCCGCACTGGAACCCCGACCTCAGCTACGAACATCTGAAGCCCGTGCAGGAACAGTACCAGCTTCTGCACGGCATCGGCGGCATGCAGCACCTCACGCCCGACATCGCCATCGGCCTGCGCCTGGGCTGGGGCGGCCTGCTCGATCACATCCGCGCCAACCGCGCCTCGCACGGCCCGGAAAAGGAGCCGTTTTACGACGGATTGGAAGCGGTCGTACTCGGCGCGCAGAACTGGGTCCAACGCCATGCCGAGGCCGCTCGCGCGCTGGCCGAGACGGAAGACAATCCTCAGCGCCGCCGGAACCTGTTTGAAATTGCCGAGGTAAACGCACACATCGTTAGCGCGCCGCCGCAGACGTTCCGCGAGGCGTGCCAGTGGCTGCTGTGGTACGAGATGATCGCGCGCATGTACAACGGCAGCGGCGCGGTTGGCCAGCTCGATACGCTGCTGCTCGATTATTACGAGGCCGACGTCGCCGCGGGCTGTCTGACCGACGACGAGGCGATCTTCCACATCGCGTGTATGCTGCTGCGCGACACGATGTACTGCCAGCTTGGCGGGCCGGACCGGGCCGGGCGCGACGTGACCAACCCCGTCTCGTTCCTCGTGCTCGAAGCGGCGCATTGGCTGAAGATCCCCGCCAACGTGGCGATTGCCGTGGGCCGCGGGACCAGCGACGCCCTGCTGCGTCGCGGCGTCGAGATCATGCTCGAAGACAAGACCGGCATCCCCAAGTTCCTCGGCGTGGACAACACCGTGCCGGACTTCGCCAAAAACGGTTACCCGCTCGAAGACGGGCGCGACCGTAAATACTCCGGCTGCAACTGGTGTGGCATTCCGGGGCGCGAGTACGGCATGAACGACCTGATCAAGATCAACCTCGCGGTCGTATTCGACGTCGCGCTGCACGATATGCTGGCCGATCCGACCGTCACGCCCAGCATCGATCTGCTCGAACAGCGCTTCGAGGACCACCTGCGGCGCGCCGTCGCCACCATCGCGCAGGGCATCGACTTCCACATCGCGCACATGCACGAGGTCTTCCCCGAACTCGTGCTCGACCTGTGCTGCACCGGTCCCATCGAGCGCGGTGAAGACGCCTCACATGGCGGCCTGGACTACACCAACATTGCAGTCGATGGCGCGGGGCTGGCGACCACCGCCGACTCGTTCGCCGCGATCCGGCAGCGCATCGTGGACGAAGGTCGCCTGACCTGGGCGGAGCTGCTGCACTACCTCGACACGAACTGGGCCGGGCCGGATGGCGAGCGCGCCCGCCTGATGATGAAAAACGTCCCGCACTACGGGCATGGCGGCACGCTGGCCGACGACTACGCCGCGCGCCTGTCGCAGATGTACACGCGGCTGGTGCTGGAACACCCCACGCCCTCCGGCATCAAGATGCTGCCCGGCCTGTTTTCGTGGGCCTATACGGTCAAGTTCGGGGAACATCTGGGCGCGACGCCGAACGGTCGCCACGCCGGGGATCTGATCTCGCACGGCGCGAACCCCGACCCCGGCTTCCGCAAGGACGGCGCGCCCACCGCGATGGCCGCGGCGGTCGCCGCCGTGCAGCCGGGCTACGGCAACACCGCCCCGCTGCAAATCGAGCTGGACATGAGCGTGATCGACCAGGACAACGCGGTCGAGGTCGTCTCGCAGCTCATCCGCTCGCACTTCGAGCTGGGTGGCACGCAGATCAATATGAACATTCTCGACAAGCAGAAGGTGCTCGAAGCGCACGAGGACCCCACGCGCCACCCCGATCTCGTCGTGCGCGTGACGGGCTTCAGCGCCTATTTCGCCAGCCTCTCGCCGGAATTCCGCCAGATGGTCGTCAACCGCATCCTGGCCGACGACTGATTCCGCTCCCGCAGTACCGTTTTTCCCGTAGGGGCAGTTTGTGAACTGCCCCTACGCACCTCGCCATTTTCTCTACAGGTCCGCCTGGAACACCGTTTCGATCGCGCTCAACGTCTGGTCCAGCGCCGCACTTTCGTGCGCCAGCGACGTGAACGCCGCCTCGAACGCGGACGGCGCAAAGTACACGCCTCGCTCCAGCAGCGCGTGGAAAGTGCGCCCGTAGCGCGCGGCGTCGCTGGTCTTCACCTCGGCATAATTCCGCACCGGGCGCTCGTTGAAGAACGCGCCGAACATCGTGCCCGCCTGCGCCGTCTGCACCGGGATGCCCGCTGCTGCCGCGCTGGATTCGACGCACGCGCGCACCGCGTCCGCCACCGCCACCACGCGCTCGAAAACGCCCGGTTCGCGCAGCGTCCGCAGCGTGACCAGACCCGCCGCCATCGCCAGCGGATTGCCCGATAGCGTCCCGGCCTGGTACATCGACCCGGCAGGCGCGACCCATTCCATGATCTCGCGCCGCCCGCCGTACGCGCCGACCGGCAGCCCGCCGCCGATCACCTTACCCAGCGTGGTCAGGTCCGGCAGCACGCCGTACGCGGCCTGCGCGCCGCCTAACGCCACGCGGAATCCGGTCATCACCTCGTCGAAGATCAGCAGCGCGCCATGCTGCTGCGTCAGCACGCGCAGGCCCTGCAAAAAGCCCGGCTCCGGCAGCACCACGCCCATATTGCCCGCCACCGGCTCGACGATGATGGCGGCGATCTGGTCGGGGAAGCGCTCGAACAGCGCGCGCACGGCGTCGAGGTCGTTGTACGGCGCGGTGAGTGTATCCGCCGTCGCGCCCTGCGGCACGCCGGGGCTGTCCGGCAGGCCCAGCGTCGCCACGCCCGATCCGGCCTGGACCAGCAGCAGGTCGGCGTGACCGTGGTAGCAGCCCTCGAACTTGACGAACTTGTCGCGCCCGGTGTAAGCGCGCGCCAGCCGCAGCGCGGACATGGTCGCTTCCGTGCCGGAATTGACGAAACGCACCATTTCCACGGATGGCACGAGGTCGATCACCTGCTGCGCCAGCTCGATTTCGAGGCCGGTCGGCGCGCCGTAGCTCGTACCCAGTGTCGCCTGCTCGCGGATCGCCTCTACGACCGCCGGATGCGCGTGGCCAAGCACCAGCGGCCCCCAGCTCATGACGTAATCGACGTAGCGATTGCCGTCCGCGTCGATCAGGTACGGCCCTTCGCCGCGCGAAATGAACAGCGGATCGCCGCCCACGCCACGGAACGCGCGCACCGGGGAACTCACGCCGCCGGGCATCACGTCCACCGCGCGGCGGAACAACTCAGCGGATCGGTCGGTCTTCAACATATATCGAACCCTTCTGAAATATTCAACCTGATCGCCAGGGCGTATAACAATACGCCCCTACCAAATATGGGATGAACGCAATTCGTGTGATCTGCGCTTTTCTCCCCTCTCCAACCCAGATTGGAGAGGGGCCAGGGGTGAGGTCGTGTTGCTTTCCCCTGATCCCTAGTCCCTATTCCCCAAACCCCAAATATCCCAGCGCCGCACGCGCCGCCTGCTGCCCCTGGTGGATGCAGTCCGGCAGGCCCACGCCGCGATACGCGCTTCCCGCCAGCAGCACGCCCGGCGGACACAGTGCGTCCATCTGATCGACCCGCTCCAAATGCCCCACCTCGTACTGCGGATTGGCGCGGTGCCACCGGAACACGCGCGCCACGGTCGGCGCGGCGTGAATGCCCATGATCGTCCGCAGTTCGTCGCGCACCAGCCTCACCAGCGCCTCGTCGTCCAGATCGACCAGATCCTCGCGGCGCGGCCCGCCGATGAAGGCGCGCAGCAGCACCGTGCCCGGCGCGGCGCGCTGCGGGAACTTAGTGCTGGTCCAGGTGCAGGCCAGCAGGCGCGTCGGCTCCTGGCGCGGGATGACGAAACCGAACCCGTCCAGCGGGTGCTCGAAGCCGTCCGCGTCGAAGCCCAGAGACACCGTCGCCGTCGAGACGTATTTCACCGCGTCCAGCATATCCGCCAGTTCCGGCTGCACGCTGCGCAGCAGCGCCGCGCTGGCATACGCGGGCGCGGCCAGCACCACCGCATCCGCCGCGAGCGTTCGCCCGTCGTCCAGCCGCAGCGTATAGCCATCGCCGTCACAGTCGAGCGCCGCCACCGCACACCCGGTCAGCACCTCCACGCCGTCCAGCGCCGCCGCGATTGCATCCACCAGCTCGCGCAAGCCGCCCCGCAGCGTGGTGAACATGCTCAGCTTGGGGCGCCCGTTGCCGTTGGTGGCGTGTGCCTGCGCCGCCTTGCGTGCCGCGATCATGCCGCGCGTCAAACTGCCGTACTTGCGCTCGGTGTCGATGAAGCGCGGGAACGTCGCCTGCAAGCTGAGGATTTCCGCGTCCGCGACGTGAATCCCGCCCATGAGCGGTTCGGCCAGCACGTCGAGCGCCTCGTTGCCCAGCCGCCGCCGGATGAAGTGCGCGAGGCTTTCATCGCCGTCGTCCGTGCGGCGCGGCAGGAACAGGTCCATGCCCATGCGCAGCTTGCCCGGCCACGAGATCAGGTCGGACGTCACGAACGGCATGAAGCGCGTCGGCACGATCATCATCAGGCCGTCGGGCATCTTGCGCAGCTTGCCCTTGCGCAGCACGAAGGTCGTGCGCTGCGCGTCGTTTGTCCCGATCAGCCGGTCTTCCAACCCCAGCTCGCGGCAGAGCTGCAAGGCCCACGGCTTTTGCGTGATGAACGAATCCGGCCCGCCTTCGATCACGAAGCCGTCGGTCAGATCGGTCGAGACCTTACCGCCCAGCCGGTCGTCGCGCTCCACCAGCGCGATCGCCACGTCTGCGCCCTGCTCGCGGGCGAGTTTTTGGGCGGTGTAGGCGGTCGCCAGCCCGGCAATCCCGCCCCCTACGACGACCAATCGTTTCATTGCGGCATCCGTGTATGTTCGCGCACGAGATCCGTCAGCGCGGCGACGAACAGCGGATCGTCGTTCAGCGACGGCACGCGGTCCAGCCGCACGCCCGCGCCGTCCGCGGCCTGCTTGGCCTTCAGGTCGATGTCGAACAGGATCTCGACGTGATCGGCCACGAAGCCGACCGGAACCGAGAGCAGGTTCTTGTAGCCCTTCTCGGCCAGCTCGACCACGTAATTTTCGATCTGCGGCCCCAGCCACGGTTCCGGCGTGCGGCCCGCGCTCTGGTACGAAAACGTCCACTGCTCCGGCTGCAAACCGACCCGTTCCGCGACCAGCCGCGCCGTCTCGCGCAGTTGCGTGTCGTACGGATCGCCCTCTTCCATGATCCGCACCGGCAGGCTGTGCGCGCTGAAGATCACCAGCGTATCGGCGGGCATTTTCGCCAGCCCCGCCTCGACGCGCCGGGCGAGCGCTTCGATGAACAGCGGGTGATCGTAGTAGCTGGTGATAGGCGTATAGACGAACGGGTGCGCCTGCTCGGCCAGCGCCGCGTCGAGCTTCTCGAAATATTTGGCGATGCTCATAGCCGAATAGTGCGGAGCCAGCACCAACGCAACCGCGTATTCCACGCCGTCGTCGATCATCTGCTGCACGGCGGTCTCGATGCGCGGCGTCCAGTGGCGCATGCCGAGATAACCCTTATAGTGCACGTCCGGCGGCGCACCCGCGTTCAGCCGCGCCTCGGTCAGCGCCGCCTGCCGCTGCGTGATCTCCAACAGCGGCGACTTGCCGCCGATCTTGCGGTAGTTTTCGGTGATCTCGTCCAGAATGGCCTGCGACGTGGGCCGCCCGTGCCGGATGTCGGCCAGAAAGGCGGGGATGTCGTCCAGCGAATCCGGCCCGCCGTAAGCCATAAACAGTACGCCGATGGTTTTCACCTGCCTGTCCTTCCTGTTCCCCACTCGTGCACGAAGTCCACTAAGCGCCGCACCGTATCGACCGGCGTTTCGGGCAAAATGCCGTGCCCCAGGTTGAAGATGTGGCCGGGCCGCCCGTTCGCGCGCGCCAAAATGTCCGCCGCGCGATCCCGCACGGCGGGCCAGGGCGCGAACAGCGCCACCGGGTCCAGGTTGCCCTGCACCGCGACATCCTCGCCCAGCCGCGCCCAGGCCGCGTCCAGATCGATACGCCAGTCCA
>NZ_DAISHJ010000072.1:8121-13315 GCF_036822615.1 Aggregatilinea sp.
GGCACGCCGGTCGCCTTGACCTGCGCGATCACCCGCTGCGTATACGGCAGCACGTACGCGCGGTAATCGCCGGGGGCGAGCACGCCCGCCCAACTGTCGAAGACCTGCACCGTCTGCGCGCCCGCCTCGACCTGCGCCACGAGGTAGTCCGCGACGACCGTCGCCAGCTTATCCATCAGGCGCGCCCAGGCGTCCGGCTCGCTCAGCATGAACGACTTCACCTTGACGTGGTTCTTCGACCCGCCGCCCTCGATGGCGTAACTCGCCAGCGTAAACGGCGCGCCGGAAAAGCCGATCAGCGGGATGCGCCCGTCCAGCTCGCGCCGCGCCAGCCGGATCGCTTCCAGCGTGTACGGCAAATTCTCCTGCGCGGACGGCGTGCGCAGCGCGTCCACGTCGGCGGGGGTGCGGATCGCGTTGCCAAGCTGCGGCCCTTCGCCCTTTACGAATGCCAGATCCAGCCCCATGCCGATCAGGATCGGCAAAATGTCCGCGAAGATGATCGCCGCGTCCAGGTCGAAGGCGTTCACCGGCTGCATGGTGATCTCGCACGCCAGTTCCGGCGTGCGGATCACGTCCAGCATCGAGTGCTGTGCGCGCACCGCGCGGTATTCGGGCATGTAGCGCCCGGCCTGCCGCATCAACCAGATCGGAGTCGTGTCCACCGGCTCGCGGCGGCACGCCCGTAAGAATCGGTCGGACTGGTCCATCATTCCACCTCGCCGCGTGCGATGAACACCGTGCCGTCCTCGACCTTGACGCGGAACGTCTCGACCGAGCGCGGCGATGGCCCATCGATCACCTCGCCCGTTTCCAGCTTGAAGTGTGCCTCGTGCCACGGGCAGCGGACCGCAGGGCCATGCCCGTTCTCGCTGAGCGTGCCTTCGCACAGCGGCCCGCGCGCGTGGGGACAGCGGTTATTCAGCGCGTACAGCCCGCCGTTGGCGCGGAACAGCGCCACCTGCTGCGTGCCGTAGTACACCAGTTTGGACGATTCCGGCGCAAGCTCGTCTTCCTGCGCGACGGGCAGCCACCCGCCGACCTCGGTCACGTCCTCGTCCACCAGATCGCTGACGTGCGCCCCGCCGATCGAGTCCATCACCTCGCCCAGCGGCATCGCCAGGCAGATGTGCATCGGCGTATCGCGCAGGGTGTACATGCTGGCCTGCGTCAGCCGCAGGTCTGCCACCAGATCCACGAACTCGTGCGGATCGTCGCCCTCGAACGCAACCACGAACTCCTGATCGTCGATGCCGTAGGAGTAGGTCGTGTTCAGACGTACGTTCGGGTACTGCCGCCCGACGCGGATGTGTTCCGTCATCATCTCCTGGCGCTCCTCGCGGCTGAGGGCATACCACGCGCGCGTCTTGATGAACGGGTACACGAACAGGTACTTCGAGCCGCTCGGCTCGATGCGGATGCGCGCCTCGGCATCGACCTTCTCGCTGTCTTCGGGCAGGCTGATGTCGTAGATGCTGCGCTTCGTGCCCGATAGGAACGAGCGCGGCACGTCCAGAAACGGCCCCAGCGCCGTGTTGCGGATCGCCGTTTCCAGTTCTTGCACCGGCTCGACGTCTTCCGCCACGGTCCACAGCAAAAAGTCCACGTCCGAGCGCATCCCCACCAGCGTATACGACCGCAGCAGCATACGCCGGTTGAAGGTCCGCACCGTGTCGATCAAATCCAGCTTGGCCGCGCGCTGCTTTTCTTCGGGCAGGCGCAAAAAGGCCAGCGCGTCCAGCTTATAAAAGGTGTATTTCACCACCTGCCGTGTGGTTTTGTTTTCTTCCATGCCTCACTCTGCCTCCTTCAGCCAGCGCGCCGCGTCCTTGGCGTGGTACGTCAGAATCAGATCCGCGCCCGCCCGCCGGATGCCAGTCAGCGTTTCAAGCACGACGCGCGACTCGTCCAGCCAGCCGTTGCGCGCCGCCGCCTTGATCATCGCGTATTCGCCGCTGACGTTGTAGGCGGCCAGCGGCAGGTCGAAGCGATCCTTCACGCGCCGGATCACGTCCAGGTATGGCAGCGCGGGCTTGACCATCAGCATGTCCGCGCCCTCGTCCACGTCGAGCTGTGCCTCGCGCAGTGCCTCGCGCACGTTGGCGGGGTCCATCTGGTGCGTGCGCCGGTCGCCAAACGCGGGCGCGCTGTGCGCCGCCTCGCGGAACGGGCCGTAAAAGCCGCTCGCATATTTGACCGCATACGACAGGATGCTGACGTTTTGATAGCCGCCCCGGTCCAGCGCCGCGCGGATCGCGCCCACCATGCCGTCCATCATGCCGCTGGGTGCGACCATATCCGCCCCGGCCTGCGCGTGCGACAGCGCCACCGCGCCCAGCACGTCGAGCGTCTCGTCGTTGAGGATCTCCCCGTCGCGGATCAACCCGCAGTGCCCGTGATCGGTATATTCGCACATGCACACGTCGGTCATCACCAGCAGATCGGGGTTGGCGGCCTTCAGCGTGCGCACCGCCTGCTGCACGATCCCATCGTCCGCGAAATTCTCCGTGCCGGTCGGGTCTTTGTGGTCGGGCACGCCGAACAACATCACCGCCGGGATGCCCAACTCGGCCAAGGACTCCGCCTCGCGCGCGAGCTGGTCGATCGACTGGTTGTACACGCCCGGCATGGCCGAGATCTCGTCGAACACGCCGCTGCCGTGCACCACGAACAGCGGATAAATGAACTGGGAGGGGGCGAGCGTCGTTTCGCGCACCATCGCCCGCAGCGTGGGGGTCGTGCGCAGTCGCCGCAACCGCACGGTTGGGAATGTCATGCTTCCGAAGTCCTTTCAAACGCCTTTTCGAGTGCCACGATCAAGCCTTCAACCGTGTACGGATTGGCGACCACGTCCGGCTCCAGGCCGACTGCGCGCGCCGCGTCTGCCGACACGGGGCCAATGCACGCCACCAACGCCCCGCCCAATATTGCGCGGGGATCGTCGAACGATTCCACGAAGTGCTGCACCGTCGAGGGACTCGTGAATGTGATCGCGTCCACCGGCTGCGCCAGCAGCACCGGATCGATCTCCGGGCGCACGGTGTCGTACGCGACCACCGCGTCTACGCTTGCGCCCGCCTCGCGCAGCAGATCCGCCAGCACAGGCCGCGCACGGTTCGCCTGGGGCAGCAAAAGGCGCATCCCGTCGAGCGTCACATGCTCGTTCAGCGCCGCGAACAGCCCCTCCGCGACGTGCTCGCGCGGCACCAGCGCAGGCATCAGGCCGTGCGATTCCAGTGCGTTGGCCGTCGCCGGGCCGATCGCCGCGAACTGCATGCCAACCAGCGCCGCCGGATCGATCTTCAGCGCCCCGATCCGCCGGAACGTGAAATCGACCGCGTTCGCGCTGGTGAAGATCACCCAGTCATACCGGGGCAGCGCGCGCAGCGCCTCGTCGAGCGGCGCGCTGTCCTGCGGGGCGCGCGTCTCGATCAGCGGCAGCACCACCGGTTCCGCGCCCAGTGTCTTCAGCACGTTCGCAAACGTCTGCGCCTTGTGCGGCGGACGTGTGATCACAATGCGCTTGCCTGCCAGCGGAGAAATCATTCCGGCAGACCTCGCTTCACGGCATCCAGCAGCGCCGCCGCGCCCAGACTCAGCGCTTCGTCCGCCAGCCGCGCGCCAAGCGCGTCACCGCCGTCCCGCGCACGGTGATCGGCTGCACGCCGTCCAGGTCGCTCACGCGCCCCACCATGCGGATCTCGCCGTCGGCTAGCGTCGCATAGGCCGAGACGGGCAGGCGGCATCCCGCTTCCAGCCCGACCAGGAATGCGCGTTCCGCCGCGACCGCCAGCCGCGTCGCGCGGTGATCGAGCGCCGCCAGCAGGTCCCGCGTCGCCGCGTCGTCCGCGCGGCACTGCACCGCGATCGCACCTTGTCCCGGCGCGGGCAGCATAATCTCGTCCCGGTCGAGCACCTCACTGATCGCGTCCGCGCAGCCCGGCCACCGCCAGCACGATCGCGTCGTACGGCCCTTCGGGGTCGGCGGCTTTGCGCAGCCGCGTATCGACGTTGCCGCGCAGATCTTGCGTGCGCAGATCGGGCCGCGCCGCCAGAAGCTGCGCCCGCCGCCGCAGGCTGCTCGTGCCGATCGTCGCGCCCTCGGGCAGCGCCGCCAGCCCGTGCCCATCCCGGCTCACCAGCGCATCGAACGGCGCGGCGCGCGGCGGGATCGCCCCGATCACGAACGCCGGATCGATCTCGGTCGGCAGGTCCTTCAAACTGTGCACCGCCAGATCGATTGCGCCCGTCCGCAGCGCGTCTTCCAATTCCTGCGTGAACACGCCCTTGCCGCCGATCTCCGGCAGCGGGCGGTCGATCACGCGGTCGCCGGTCGTGGTCATGTGCACCAGGTTCACCGCCAGCGACGGGTACAGCGTGCGCAGCGTATCCCGCACGTAATGCGTCTGCCACAGCGCCAGCGCGCTGCGGCGCGTGCCGATCCGGATCGTCGTCAAAGGCTGCATCTAGGCCGTATCCTCCAGACCGAACAGGTCCCGCGCAATCGCGGCCAGCAGCATCGCTTCGTCGCCCGCCGCCTTAACCTTCAGATTATGGGTCAGTTGGTGCAGCATCTTGTTCATGAAGCGCTGGCTGAACTGGTCCACCAGCGCGCGGGCGTGCTCGTCGTCCGGCAGGCGGTGATAGACGCGTTCCAGTTCGGCCTGCCGCATCGCTTCCGCCCGCTCGCGCAGCTGGCGGATCGTGGGCGCAATCGCCCGCGCCGAGTGCTCCTGCGAGAACGCGGCCATCTCTTCCTCGATGATCTGCTCCACCTCCGGGACCGTTCGCTTGCGCCCCATCAGCGTCTGCTCGATCACCTGCTGCAAGTCGTCCAGGTCATACAGCAGCACGCCGGGGATCTGCGCGACGTTTTTTTCCACGTCGCGCGGCACGGCCAGATCCACCACGCACAGCGTCCGCCCGCCGCGCTGCGCCATCACCGGCTCGATATCCGCCGCCGCCAAAATCGTGAACGGCGCGTTCGAGGTGGTGAAGACCACGTCCGCGCGGGCCATCGCCTCGCCCAGCTCGGTGATCGGGCGGGCGCGCACCTGCCACAGTTCGGCCAGCCGTCGCGCCGTTTCGTACGTCCGGCTGACGATGGTGATCTGCGACAGGCCGCGCTGCGCCAGCGCCTTGACGATGGTCTGCCCCATCTCGCCCGCGCCGATGACCACGATCGACCGGTCTG
>NZ_DAISHJ010000072.1:13325-15699 GCF_036822615.1 Aggregatilinea sp.
CGAGCCGAGCGCCTGCTCCGCCCGCGCGATGCCCAGCGAGCTGACCGACGCGCCGCCGCTGCTGATCGCCGTTTCGGTCCGCGCGCGTTTCGCCGCGTGAATCGCCGCCCGGAACAGCATCGACGCCGCGACTCCCGCCGCGCCGTGCGCATGCGCCTGCTCGTAAGCGCGGGTGACCTGCCCCAGAATCTGAGGCTCACCCAGCGCCATCGACTCCAATCCGCAGCTTACGCGGAACAGGTGGCGCGACGCGTTTTCCCCGTCCGCCGCGGCAGTATACGGCGCGACGACATCCGCGCGGCTGCCGCTCTGCGCCAGAAGGTCGGCCCACAGGCGGTCGGCGTAGTCCACCGAAGGGGCGAAGGTATACAGTTCCAGGCGGTTGCACGTTGAGAGTACGACGGTTTCCGTCTCACGCGCGCGGTCGAGCCACTGTCCCTGTTGTTCATCCGAGAGAGAGAGCTGCTCGCGCACTTCCAGGGGGGTGATGTGATGGCTTATGCTGCGCACAAAAAGCATGCTGTAGTGTCCTGTGTGGAGATGAGGGTCAGCCGCGATACGCTGCGGCGCTCGTTGGATGAACCGGACCGGCGCGCCTCCCCTTGCGTGCCGTCCGAAACTACCCCGCGCAATTCGAAGAACGACATCGATACTGCTTTCGAGAGTTTCAGAGTTACAGAAAACTAAAAACTCACTAAATCTGCACACACAATAAAAGAGGCGGCGGGCGATCAGATCCGCCCCCTCTGGCGGCGCGTGACAAATGTCACTTGTTCCTTGCGCCGCTTTAAGTTCACAATAATCAAAGTAATTTTAGCGAGTTTTGCATAGATTTGCACAGGAAGGTCCAATGACGTACCCACCGCCCCGACTGATCTTCTGGGAAACGACCGCGGGCTGTAACCTGCGCTGCATCCACTGCCGCCGCATCGAAGTTGCGGATCAACTCACTCCGCAGGACCTCAGCACCGCCGAAGCCAAAACCATGATCGACCAGATCGCTGCCGTCGGATCGCCCGTCCTGGTCCTGTCGGGCGGGGAGCCGCTGATGCGCCCCGACATCTTCGAGATCGCGCGCTACGCCACCGACGCCGGGCTGCCGGTCGCGCTGGCGACCAACGGCACGATGGTCGATGCGGATCTCGCGCAGCGCATCAAAGCCAGCGGCGTGAAGCGCATCAGCATCTCGTTCGACGGGGCCGACAGCGCCACCCACGACGCCTTCCGCGCGCTGCGCGGCTCGTTCGACGCGGCGATACGCGGCTTCAAAGCCCTGCGCGATGTTGGTTTGCCCGTGCAGATCAACACCACCGTCGCCAAGCACAATCAGGCCCAGCTAGAAGGCGTGCTGGCCCTGGCGAAAGATCTGGGCGCGGTCGGCCTGCACCTGTTCCTGCTGGTTCCGGTCGGCTGCGGCGTGGAAATCGCGGAGGATCAGATGATCAGCGCGCAGGAGTACGAGCGCGTGCTGAACTGGCTGTACGACGTGGAACAGTCCGAGCCGGACTTGCAGCTCAAGGCCACCTGCGCCCCGCACTACTTCCGCGTGATGCGCCAGCGCCGCGCCGAGGATCGCCGCAGCGGGATCGAGCGCGATCTGCCGGCGAGCCACGCGCGCCAGTTGGGCGGGCATCCCGGCGGTCATCCGGGTGGACATCCCGGCGGCCAGATGCACGCCGCGACCAAAGGCTGTCTGGCCGGGACGGGCGTCGCGTTCGTGTCGCACCGGGGCGAGGTTTTCCCCTGCGGCTATCTGCCCGTCGAGGCGGGCAACGTGCGTCGCGAGGCATTCGGGGACATCTGGCAGGACAGCCCGCTGTTCGCGGAGCTGCGCAATCCCGATCTGCTCGAAGGCAAGTGCGGCGCGTGCCAGTTCAAGTCGCTGTGCAGCGGCTGCCGCGCCCGCGCCTATGGGACCAGCGGCAGCTATCTGGCGGAAGAACCGTTCTGCGCCTACGATCCCGCCTCCCGTACCGTCATCCTGAGCTAGAGGTTGTTATGCCTTTTTGAGCGAGAGAACTGATTTCTCGCTTGTCCATTGACCTCACGATCTGTAGGGGCGGGGCTTGCTCCGCCCGTTTTTCCCTGGGGTCGCCGCGCAACTCTGTTGCGTGAGGTGGCTTCCCTTTCCCTCCGCTTGCGTGGGGGAAGGGGCCAGGGGATGGGGGGCCAGAAGTACATAACACGCCCTGGTCGCCACCGGCTGGCGGCTGATCGCTCACCGGAAATACGCGCAGAGGCGGGTGCGCAACACCCGCCTCTGCATCGACCCCCGCTGTTCCCTACTTACCGGCCCTATCCGGTAAATAACAAGTTCAGTCGTGTACTCAGCCCAGTGATGCCTCGCTGAAGTACACCGTGTCGGCGCTGACGT
>NZ_DAISHJ010000072.1:15787-24332 GCF_036822615.1 Aggregatilinea sp.
GATCGTGCCCGGCTCGACCGCATACACCATATCGAGGTTGTAGAAGGCCAGTTGGTTCACGGCCAGCGTGAACCGCACCGTCTTGCTTTCGCCCGCCGCCAGATGCGCGCGCTTGAAGCCGCGCAGCTCCTTGACGGGGCGCGTCACGGAAGACGCCGCGTCGCGCACGTACAACTGCACGATCTCGTCGCCCTCGCGCTCGCCTGCATTGCGCACCGTCAGCGAAATGTCCACCGACTCGCCCGCCGACGCCTGCGCTGCCGAAATGCTCAAATCGCCGTACTCGAAGCGCGTGTAGCTCAGCCCATAGCCGAACTCATACAGCGGCTTGGTGCTCAGTTCCACGTAATCGCCCTTCCAATGCGACCGCCCGCCCGACAGCTTGTGGCTGTAGAAGACCGGGACCTGCCCCGCGTCGCGCGGCATCGAGATCGGCAGCTTGCCGCCGGGATTGTAATCGCCAAACAGCACGTCCGCGATCGCGTTCGCGCCTTCTTCGCCGGGCAGCCACGCGTGCAGAATCGCCGGGACGTGCGCCGCGATCCACGGGATCGCCTGCGGACGCCCGCTGATCAGCACCACCACGACCGGCGTGCCGGTTTCGGCCACCGCTTCCACGAGCTGCTGCTGCACGCCCGGCAACCCGAGTTCGGCGCGGTCGCGTGCTTCGCCGCAGGTGCAGTCGTCCGTCAGGCCCGATTTTTCGCCCACAACCAGGATCGCCACATCCGACTGCCGCGCCGCCTCGACCGCTTCCGCGAAGCCCTCGGTCGATTCGCCCAGCACCGTCTCGACGCCCGCCGCATACCGCACCTGCGTCTCCGGCCCCAGCTTGGCGCGGATGCCGTCCAGCACGCTGATCATTTCCACAAAGTTGGCGACCACTTCCAGCCGGTCCGGACGCGGCAGCCCCAACGGATTATCGTTATCCGCTTCGAGCAGGCTCTCGATGTGCGCCGGGTACGCGTAGTCCCCGACCATGTTGCGCACCGTGTCCGCGTTGGGGCCGATCACCGCCACCGACGGGATCTTCTTGTCCAGCGGCAGCAGGCCGTTCTCGTTCTTCAGCAGCACGATCGATTCGCGCGCGATCTCCCGCGCCAGCGCGCGCTGATCGGCGGTATCGAACACCTGCGGCGCGCTTTCGACTTCCACGAACGGATTCTCGAACAGGCCCAGCTCGAACTTGACGCGCAGCACGCGGCTGACCACCTCGTCCAGCAGCGCCATATCGACCGCGCCCCGCTCCACTTCGCGGACCAGCGCGTCGCTGTAGCAGTCCGTGCTCGGCAGTTCGATGTCGATGCCCGCCTTGATCGCCGTGCTTGCGGCATCTTCCTTGCTGGTCGCCACGCGGTGATAGGCTGCCAGTTGATCCACCGCGAAATAGTCGGACACCACCAGCCCGTCGAAGCCCCATTCCTCGCGCAGAATGCCGGTCAGCAGCGCACGGTTCGCGCCGCACGGCACGCCGTCCAGTTCGTGGTAGCCGTTCATAATCGTGGCGAGTCCGGCGGTTTTGATCGCCGCTTCGAACGGGCGCAGGTAGATCTCGCGCATCTCGCGCGCGGCGATGTGCGCCGGGGCCCAGTTCATGCCGCCCTCGCCCATGCCGTAGCCCACGAAGTGCTTGCCCGTCGCCATGATGCCCTGGCGCCAGTCGTCGCTCTGAAGCCCCTGCACGTAGGCCGATCCCATCCGCGCGACGAGGTACGGATCTTCGCCCAGCGTCTCCTCGACGCGTCCCCAGCGTGGATCGCGCGTGACGTCGAGCACGGGGGCCAGCGCGTGATGCGCGCCCACGGCCCGCATCTGCGTCTTGATCACCGCGGTCATTTCTTCCACGAGTTCGGGATTCCACGTGCTCGCCACGCCGATCGACTGCGGAAAGCACGTCGCGCTCAGCGCCATATAGCCGCTGCAGCATTCCTCGTGCACCATCGCCGGAATGCCCAGCCGCGTGTGGTCGATCAGCCACTTCTGGATCGCGTTCGCCAGTCGGGCGCTGTCCGCCGGGCGCAGGTTGCTCGCCCCGCCAATACGCGTAATCTGGCCGATGCCATGCGCCATCAGCCGTCCGGCTTTCCCCTCCGAGAAGGTCAGGCCGTCCAGAAGCTCGAATACCCATGCGCTGCCCAGTTGTCCCACCTTTTCTTCGAGCGTCATCTGCGCCAGCAGATCGCTGATGCGCTCCTCGGTGGGCCGGGTCGGATCTTTATAAAGTGGTTGTTGGGTTGTTGCTTGCGTCATCGAAGAAACCTCATTTCAGGGTCTTGCCAGAAAATCCCAGAGTCACCAGATATACGACTGCCAGAAGCGGCTGCGCGCTTTTCGAGCGGGAACGCGGTTCCTCGCTCGTTCCCCCGTGCTCCCCTTCCGCAATACGCGGAATCAGGGCGCGCGGCGTCGATCCGGCTTACTTCAGCGCACCCGCCATCATACCGCGCAGCACTTTCTCCTGCCCCACAATGTAAATCAGCACCAGCGGCAGCGCCGAAAGCGTCAGCACGGACAGAATCGCGGGAATATTCATCGAATACTGCCCCTGATATTCCCAGATCGCCAGCGGCAGCGGTTGGTTCTTGGGCGACGTGATCAGCACGAACGCGAACACGAATTCGTTCCACAGCGTCACCGAGTTGTAAATCGCCAGCGTCGCCAGCCCCGGCATCGACAGCGGCAGCATGATCCGCAAGAACGTGCGGATCGGTCCCGCACCGTCGATGTAGGCCGCTTCTTCCATCTCACGCGGGATACCGCGCATGAACTCCGTCAGGATGAAGATCGACAGCGGCAGGTTGAACGCGACGTACGGCCCCAACAGCGCCCACAGCGAGTCGTACAGGCCGATGTCGCGCGTGAACAGGTACACCGGGATCAGCGTAATGTGCACCGGGATCACCAGCCCGGCGATCACCAGCCCGAACAGCGGGCGGTTGAGAATGAACTTCATCCGCGCGAAGACGTAGGCCGCCATCGAGCTGATTACCAGGATCAGCCCGACCGAAACGAACACGATCAACACGCTGTTCTGCACGTAGGTGAAGAACGAGCCGCCGGTCAGCACCTCTTTGTAATTGGTAAATGTGGGGTTCTGGGGAAAGGCGAAGACATCGCCCGAAAACAGCTCGAAGCGCTCTTTGAAGCCCGTCATCGCCATGAAGTAAAACGGCGCACCTGAAACGACCAGCCACACCAGCCCGATCGCGATCAGCACCGTATTGTTCGCCAGCTTACGTGTATTCATAGGTTACACCTCCGTCTCGAAGCGGCGGGTCAGCGTCTGCGAGACGATAGCGATCACCATGACGATGATGAACATGGCCGATGCGACAGCGCTGCCGTATCCCATTTCAAACGACGGAAAGGCTTTTTTATACATGTACGTTGCCATCAATTCCGAGGCGTTGCTCGGTCCGCCTTCGGTCATCACCCAGATCAGGTCGAAATATTTGAGCGACCCGATGAGCGAAAGGATCATCGCCGTGCGCAGCGTGCCCTGCATCAACGGCAGCGCGATGCTGCGGTAATAGCGGGGCTCGGTTGCCCCGTCGATCAACGCGGCGTCCTTCAGGTCTTCCGGAATGCCCCGCAGGGCCGCCAGGAACAAAATCATGTAAAACGGGGTGTACTGCCAGCAAATGACGGCGATCACGGCGTAGAGCGCCACGCCCGTATCGCCCAGCCAACTGCGCGTCCAGGCATCAAGCCCCACCGTTTCCAGCGCGGGATTGATGATGCCGAAAACAGGGTCGTAGATGTACTTGAACAGGATGCCGATCGCAACCGACGACATCAACATGGGGAAGAAGTAAACCGTCTTGAAGATTTTAAAGACGAATAGTTTCTCGCCTTGTTCCAGTAAAATCGCCAGTCCCATGCCCAGCGGCATCTGGACCAGCAGCGACAGGCTTACGACGACCAGATTATTGCGGAACGCTTTCCAGAAAATTCCATCATGCAGCAGCCGGGACCAGTTTTCCAGCCCCACCGGATCTTTCGTCGGGTTGATGCCGTCCCACTCGAAGAAGCTCAGCCGGAACGACGAGATGATCGGCCAGACCACGAAGATCGACAGGAATACGACAGTGGGCAGCAAAAACAGGAAAATCGTCCAGGTGCGCTCACTGAAAAGCCGGCCACGCGAGGGGCGCGACCGGGTTAGCTCACGCGGGTGCGCAGCAGTGTCCATGATGCTAGCTCCTTGTTGAGGAGGGCCTTCCGTGCGGAAGGCCCTCCCGTAGGTGCGGACAGTCGAAACCGCCAGGAACAGCCGTCAGGCTATTCGCCGAAGTACTCGGCAACGGCGGCTTCCTGCTGCTGCGCGGCCTCTTCGGGCGTGATTTCCAGGCCAAAGAGCGCCTGCATCGTGTCCTTATGGACTTCGCCCAGTTCCGGCGGCAGGTACTGGTCGTACCAAAGCTGGACGCTGGCCGCGTTCTCAACGATCTCCACGATCTGCTTGAGCATCGGCTCTTCGATCATTTCCGACACGCCCTTGACCGGCGGCACGCGGCCCGACTCGATGCGCGCGGCGACCGATTCGTCGTCGATCACGTACTGCAGCAGCGCGAACGCTTCGTCAGGATATTCGCAGGTGGGCGAAATGCTGTAGTAGTTGTCGCCAACCGTACCCACGACATCGGTCGGATCGCCCGCGCCACCCTCAACCGCCGGGAACGGGATGATGCCGAGGTCTTCCGCGTAGAAGTCGGGATTCTCGGACAGGAAGTTGCCGATTTCCCACGAGCCCATCAGTTCCATCGCGGCCTGACCGGCGTAGATCAGCATACGGCCCTGGCCCGTGTCGTAGTCGAGACCGTTGAAGCCCTCATTGAAGGCGCCCATTTCGACCAGATCCTGAATCATCTGGCCCGCCTGGACGAACGCGGGATCTTCGAAGCTGCCACCGGTGCGGTTCGCGGCGCTGGCGAACACTTCCGGACCGGCGATACGGTCAACAAGGTACATGTAGTACATCGAGCTGGTCCACTTGGTCTTGTTCGCCAGCGAGAACGGCGAAATACCGTTGTCGATCAGCGTCTGCGAAACGGCCAGCAGTTCGTCCCAGGTCGTGGGCGGCTCCAGGCCGAGGTCCGCGAAGATCGCCTTGTTGTAGAAGATCACGGCCACGCTGGTGTTTTCCACCGGCACGCCGTAGATCTTGCCGTCGAAGGTCACGTTGCTCAGCGACGCCGGGACGAAATGATCCTTGTAGTCATCGGCGTTCATATAGTCGGTCAGGTCGAGCACCTGGTCGGCCTTCACGTACTCATAGAGCGGGCCGCCGCCCCAGGAGAGGAAGATGCACGGCGCATCGCCCGCGCCCATCGCTGTGCGGATGCGGGTCTTGTAGGGGTCGTTCTGCATCGGGACCACTTCGACGTTCACGTCAGGGTTGTCGGCCATATAGCGATCTACGGCCTGCTGGATCAGCATCGGGCCGTCGCCCGTGTTCTGGATATGCCAGAAGGTAATGCTTTTCTCCTGGCGGGCCGAGACGACGCCGCCACCGATCAGCATCGCCACAACCAGGACAAGAATGAGCGCCTTACGCATGGGTAATCTCCTTTAATAAGCTGAACGGTAAATGCACTAGTAGACAAAGCAGAACGTTGCGCCCGCTTCGGGCGATCACAGGTCAGTGATCCTTATCCGCCAGCCTCCTCCTTTCGAATCACCTCACCTGCATTCATAAGCGTTATGGCTGCAAGGGCGCGCATGAATCACGGATGACCAGTTCGGTTTCCAGGAAAATGCGCTCCCGAGGCAGTTGGGGATTGGCAATGTAATCTAATAGCATCCGGGTGGCGATGCGGCCCATCTCCATCAAAGGCTGCCGCACGGTAGTCAGTGCGGGCCGCACGCTCGCCGCCTGTGGAATGTCGTCGAAGCCCAAAATCGAAATGTCGTTGGGGATGCTCAGGCCGCGATTGCGCGCCGCATCCATCGCGCCAAACGCGCACAGGTCGTTCGATGCGAAAATCGCGGTGGGGCGATCCGCCCGCGCCAGCAGTTGGTCGGCGGCGGCGTAACTCACGCTCTGCAAAAACTCGCCGTCCACCACCAGCTCCGGCTCGAACGCGATGCCGTGCGCCTGGAGCGCGTCCCGGTAGCCCTTGAACCGTTCGTTGGCGCTGTTGAGATGGCGCTGGCCCATGATGAATCCGATCCGGCGGTGTCCCAGATCGATCAGGTAGGTCGTTGCGCTCAGCGCCGCCTGATAATTTTTAGCGATCACGGTCGGGCTGAAGTCATCGAAGCCCTGGTGATCGATCACCACGTAAGGAAACTGTTCCTGGCGCAGCGTGTCGAGATAGCCGCGCGGGTCAGAGGGGACCAGCAGCAGCAGGCCGTCCGTCAGGCCGCGCACCAGTGTTTTCAGGTACGTCGCTTCTTTGTCGGCGTGGCGATGCGTCGTGTACAGCATCAGGTCATAGCCGCTGGAAGACAGCCCATCGTCGATCCCGCGCACCACCTCACCGATATACCCGTTGCCCAGCTCAGGCACCAGCAGGCCGATCACGTTGGATCGTCCCCCCGCGAGGCTGCGCGCCTGCGGATTCACGACGTACTGTAGCCGCGCGACGGCGGCCAGCACCTGCTCGCGCTTCTCCGGTTTGACGTGATCTTTGTTGTTCAACACGCGCGACACGGTAGAATACGACACGCCGGAAACGCGAGCGATATCTTTGATAGTGACGTGAGACGAGCGGCGCGACTTATTCAAGTGCCCTTACCTTATGCCGATAATTTGTGAAAGCGTTTGCAAACTAGAGTAAATGAAAAGCTCGCGGGCTGGCTGTGCAGTAACAGCGGCTGAGCAGGGAAACACCTATGCAGAGGAAGTGGGGTGCAAAAAAGCGGATTCATTGTCAAATCCAACGACTATTCAAAAGAAGAAAAATGTTGTTTTGAAAGCGTTTGCAAATTCACTGTATCAGAAAGTCAGGGCGGTGTCAAGCGAGTCGCCCGCGATTTATTGTGTCATTTTCCCGTCGTCAATTCCCGTGAAGATCAAAACGCGACGCGGCGGATCAGGCGTTTGCCCGCCCCGCGCGCCAGCGTGAGATTGCGGGGCGTGGTGGTCAGTTCGAGCGCGACCTGTCCGCCCCGGACCACCGGCAGCGCATCCAGCGCCGCGCGCGCCGACTCGCGCACGGTGTTTTCGTCCCCCGCCGCCTGAATCTCAATCCGCAGTGTGGCCTGCTGCTTGCGCAGCGCGACCCCCGCCTCGAAATCGAGCACCCCCTCCACCCCGAACAGGATCTCGTCCAGGTCCGCCATCGAGAGGCGGTCCTCCGCGCCCACCGTCACGAAGCTGTCGATGCGCTCGCGCACGCGGGCCAGCGTGCGCAGCACCGTGCCGCACGCGCACGGTTCGGGGATGAAGCGGCTGAGGTCGCCCGTCCGGTAGCGGATCAGCGGCATCGCGTGGCGCGTCAGCGTCGTCACGACGATCTCGCCCTGTTCGCCGTTTGCCGCGGGCTGGCCGCTGGCCGGATCGATGATCTCCACCAGCAGATCCGCCTCGCGCAGATGGTAGTCCGCGTGCGCGTCGCACTCGACGCCTCCGCCCAGCCCCATCTCGGTCATGCCGTAATGGTTGTACACCTCGCACTTCCACGCGCTCCGCACGGCCTGCACCACGGCGTCCGGCACGTGATCCGTGCTCAGCAGCACCGCGTCGATGCGCGGCTGGGGGAAATCCAGCGCCGCCGGCGCGCGCACCAGGCTCAACACCTGCACCGGCACGCCGACCACCACGTTCACCTGCTCGTGATGCAGCGCCGCGAGCGTTTCCGCCACGTCATGCACCGGGCCGTGCCGCACCGCGTGCGCGCCCAGGTGCTTCAGCCCCTCCGCCAGCAGATCCCCCACACTCCCGGCGCGCTCGGCGGGCAGCAGGATCAACGCCCGGTCGCCCTGGCGCGTGAACGTAGACATGCCCACCCGGAAGAAATCGATGGTGAGTTCCTGGTCTTCTTTGGAGAAAAACAGCCGCTTGGGCTGCGCCGTCGTGCCGGAGCTTTGCAGCGTGACCACGCGCTGCACGTCGCTCTGCGACACGCACACGAACCCCAGCGGCGCGCGCCGCAGATCCTGGGCGGTGGTGAACGGCAGCATCCGCACGTCGTCCAACCGGTCGATCTGCGTGGGCAGCCCGGCCAGATGCGTTCTGTAAAAGGTGCTGTGTGCCCGGCACAACGCCAGCGTCTTGTTCAGGCGGTCGAGCTGGTAGGCTTCGATGCGATCAGGCGTGGGACGATCCGGCTCGCAGGCGATCTTGTGCGCGATCCACGGTTCTAGCGGGGTGAGCATAGCGACCTCGATACAGGGAGATGCCCTGGCGGTTGGTCAGGTTATAAGCACAAAAGGGGATGATCTGCCCAGTCGGGCTGACGGTATGGATGCAGCAGTCCCGCAGCCGCTCCAGATCGAGCGTCCACGCGTCCTGAAAGGCCATCCCTGAGATGCTGAAGGCATGCGTTTGCGCCCGTGCCAGCACCACGTCCCAGGTCCCCAGGCTTGGCCCGGCGCGCAG